>CAYFYD010000127.1:0-9282 GCA_964347195.1 uncultured Ectothiorhodospiraceae bacterium | reverse complement strand
TTCTGCATCAAGGAGCTACGCTGTCCGGCGGCGGTCGAGGACGCCCGCGAACTGATCTGCCCTGGGTTTCGCGGCGAGGCGCGGGTCGGTCACCCACCCGAGCGCGCGCTTCGGTCCGCCCCGGCCGGCGCGAGTTTCCCGGCCTGCCGGAGGGCCGGGAACGTAGAGCTCCAACGGCCCGGTGCGCCCCTCAGCTCCGGTAGGAGGGGTCGATACGGTCCAGCATCCGCATCATCGCCGGCCACGCCTTCCGCCCCTGCCGGCTCGGCTCGTCGGGAGACAACGCACCGTACTCCGCGAGCTTGCGCAGCGCCTCGTCGCCGGGAACCACCAGTTTCCGGCCGGAAGCGAGCGCATCGACCTGCACCTTGCAGGCACTCTCGAGCGCGTAGTGGAAGTGGAAGGCTTCGTCCATGGTGCGCCCGGCCGCGAGCAGGCCGTGGTTCTCCAGGATCAGCGCGTAGCCGTCTCCCAGGTCCTCGCCGAGCCGTTCGCACTCGGTCTCGCTGTCGGTGGCGACATCGTAGGGGTGGCGCCGCACGTAGGCCATTATCTCGTTCGCCTGCTGGGTGAGCGGCAGCAGGCCGCAGTCCATCGTCGAGACCGCCATGCCCGCGCGGGTGTGGCTGTGCAGCACCGCGTTGATGTCCGCGCGCGCCTTGAAGACCGCGGTGTGGATCGCGTGTCCCGCCTCGTTGTAGGGATAGTCGCCTTCCAGCAGGTTGCCGTCGAAGTCGACCTTGAGCAGGCTGGACGCGGTGACCTCGTCGAACATCAGCCCGTAGGGATTGATCAGGTACTGATCCGTGGTCCCCGGCACCCGGGCCGTGAGATGGGTGTAGATGAGATCGGTCCACCCGTAACGCACGAAGAGGCGATAACAGGCGGCGAGATCGACACGGGCCCGCCACTCGTCATCCGGGAAACGCGACGGACGGGAAACAGCGGCAACGGCCATCGGCATGCTCCTCGGCTTCTGCGCCACTGCATCGTAGCGCGCCGGGGATCCCGCCGCCACCCGGGCGGACAGTGCAGCGCGGGACCGGAAGGTGTCGCGGGAGCCCCGGGCGCGAAGTCCGGCGCCGCGGGCCCGCCCATCGGGGCATCCGTGATCGGTCAGGAGGGTGGCGAAAACTGTATTTCCATGATGGACATCCCTCCGCCACACCGAAACGAGTTCGCCGGCGACTGGAACTGCGAGATGCGTCCCCGATGAAGCTGGAGACATTATTTCGACCAGAGTCCTTGGCGAGCTTTGCGTCCCGGAATGTCATGGATTCCCGCTTCCGCGGGAATGACGGAGGGTGGCGCGGGAACGACGGGGAGTAGTACCCAAGACCGGGAACAGCCCCCGATGTGAGTATCGTCATTCCCGCGGAAGCGGGAATCCATGTGCGCCGGCGGAACACGGATGCGGTGCCCGCTGCGCCGGCTCAGCGCTGCACCGCGGGCACCCAGGCGGTGGTACGACCCGCGACCACGGTGTGCTCGATCGGATCGCCCCGCGCGCTGCGCGCATCACTCTGCTTGCCCCAGCGGCGGTGGAAGAGCCAGCTCTTCGGGTAGGCGTCGTTGTCGCCGTTGACCTCCACCGCCCGGGCGACGACCCGAGCGAGCCGCGCGTGCAGCCGGCGCACCTCCGATTCGCGGAGCGAATTCGCCCGCCGATGGGGAGCGATGCCGGCCTGGTAGAGCACCTCGTCGGCGATCCAGTTGCCCACCCCGGCCGCGAAGTGCTGGTCCAGCAGCAACGCCTTGATGAGCGCCTTGCGCCCCTGCAACATGCCGGCGAGGGCGCGCGGGCTCGGCATCGCGAGCAGCGGGTCGAAACCGAGGCGGCTCACCGGCGGCTCGCCCCGGGGGTCGTCGCGCAGCAGCACCCGGCCGAGACGACGGCCGTCCGTCATGACGAGCTCTCCGCCGTCTTCGAAGAACAGGCGGATCTTCGCGAAACGTGGCGGCCATTCCGCGCTGCCGACCTTCGGTCCCGACATGAGCTGGAGGGGGGCGTCGCCCCGGGTCCGGAACGCGCCGCTCATGCCGAAGTGAAAGAGGGGGTGCGGTCCCTCGTCGAGGTCGAACCAGAGCTGCTTGCCCCAGCGGCACACCGCCTCCACCCGCCGGCCCTCGATCGCGCGGCGGATGGCGGCGGGCGTGGCGCCGGCGAGGACCATCGGATCGTGCGCGCACCACACGCGCTCGACCCGCCGGCCCTCGGCGACGGAAGCCGCCAGGCGACGTCCCCGTTCGACCTCGGGCAGCTCGGGCATGGCGGTACTCTACTGTTCCATGGAAGCGGGAATCCATGTGCATGTGCCCTGACCGAACACGGATGCGCAAAGCCGTCACGGACCCATCGAGGCCAGCGGATTCCCGCTGCCGTGAAGATGGTGGCAGATGAGGCCCGGTGCCGTCTTCGTCCCGGTCTCGATGGGCGGAATTCCGTTGACTTCCCCGGCCGCGCATGCCTCGCGCCGGGGGCGAGTGCGGAATGCAGGTTAAGATCGCGGGAGCAATCCACCCGCGAAACGGAAACCGCATGAAGATCGCCTCCGGACTGCGCGACATGCCCCTCGCCGAAGTGGGCGGGCAGGCCCGGCACCTCGAGGACCTCGGCTTCGACGTGCTCTGGTGCAACGAGACCACCGCGGACCCCTTCCTCGTCCTCGCCCAGATGGCGCTCGGCACCGAGCGTGCCACCATCGCCCCCAATGTCGCGATCGCCTTCGCGCGCAGCCCCTTCTCGATGGCGCTCACCGCGTGGGACATCCAGCGCGCGAGCCGGGGGCGGCTGCGCCTCGGGCTCGGCACCCAGGTCCGGGCCCACGTCGAACGACGCTTCTCGGCCGAGTTCGAGCACCCCGCCGCCCGGGTGGTCGACTACATGCACTGCCTGCGCGCGATCTGGCGCACCTTCCAGACCGGCGCGCGGCCCGACTACCAGGGCCGCTTCTACCGCTTCTCCCTGATCAACGACTTCTTCAACCCCGGCCCCATCGACCATCCCGAGATCCCCATCGACCTCGCGGGGGTGAACGAGCGCATGGGCCGGGCGGCGGGCGAGGCCGCGGACGGCTTCCAGGTGCACCCGATGCACTCGCCCGGCTACCTGCGCGACGTCATCCGCCCCGCGATCGACGCCGGCGCGCGGACCCGGGGCATGCGCGTCGACGACCTGGAAGTCCAGGCCCCCTGCTTCGCGATCAGCGGCGAGACCGAGGCGGAGCGCGCGAAGGCCGAGCGGCGGGTGCGCACGCAGATCGCCTTCTACGCCTCCACCCCGAGCTACCGCGCCTTCCTCGACTACCACGGCTGGCTGGACATCGCGAAGCGCCTGAGCCGGCTCATGCGAAGCGGCGAGATCGGCGCGATGCCCGGCCTCGTCCCCGACGCCCTGCTCGAAGAGGTCGCGGTGTTCGGCCCGCGCGCCCGCCTTGCGGAGCTCCTCCGCGAACGCTACGCGGGCGGCCTGCTCCAGTGCACCGCCCTCTACCTGCCCCCCGCGCAAGGGGATTCCGGCGTGGACTGGCGCGACTTCGTGCGGCGCTTTCGCGATGCCCCCTGCGCGAGGCATGGCGCCGGCAGATGACGACAGGGCCGGTATGACGCTGCCGCATCGCCACCCTGAAAGAGCATGCATCATGTCCGATCGGGCGCTGGACCTACTGCTGAACGCCGGCCAGATCGCCGATCTTCGCCGGGAGCCGGGAAGCGCTCTCGGCCTTCCCGGGATCGCCTACGGGGCGGAGCTCTTCGCCCTCGAGAAGCGCCGCCTCTTCCCTCGGACATGGTGCGCCATCGCCTACGAGAGCGATGTGCCCGAGAAAGGGGACACGCTTCCGGTGGAGCTCGCGGGCTGGCCCTTGGTAGAGAAGGTGCAGCACAACTCCGAACGTCCGGAGAGCGGCGACATCCGCCCGCGCTTCTCCCCGTTCCGGGAAACGAACGTCCATCGCTTCCAGTGCTCCGTCGTCGACCTGCTCCTGGACCCGGAAGACGCAGGCGGCAAGCGCGGCGCGACGGACGTGCCGGGATAGATCACCGGTCGCGTCGCTTCCCGTCCGCCCGCGCCGCGTCCGGGTTGCGTTCGAGACCCATCACCACGCCCCGGGCGCTGGTCTCGAACCGGGGACTTCGAGGCGCGGCGCGTGCGCCCCCGGGGGCGTGCTCGCTCGGCACGGGAGCGCGATCGCCGAGCGCTCAGAAGGTGCCGGCGTCGCGCTCCACCAGCCGGAGGAAGCGCCGCGTGCGCTCCTCGCGAGGCGCTTCGAGCACCTGAGCGGGCGGCCCCTCTTCGACGATGCGCCCCTCGTCCATGAAGACGACCCGGTCGGCGACCTCCTTCGCGAAGCGTGTCTCGTGCGTGACCACGATCATCGTCATGCCGGCCTCGGCCAGTCGCCGGATCACCGCCAGCACCTCGGAGACGAGCTCCGGGTCGAGGGCGGAAGTAGGCTCGTCGAAGAGCATGAGACGCGGCGAGATGGCCAGCGCCCGGGCAATCGCGACCCGCTGCTGCTGCCCCCCGGAGAGGTGGTGTGGCAGGTGATCGCGGTGCTCGGAGAGGCCGACGCCGGCCAGCAGTTGCCTCGCGGTCTCCCCGGCGCTTCGAGGCGACTGCCCGTAAACCCGGATCGGCGCTTCGCTGATGTTCTGGAGCGCGGTGAAGTGGTTGAACAGGTTGAAGTGCTGGAACACCATGCCGATACGTGCATCGGCCCGCGCCTTCGAGAGGTTCCGGGTCGGCGCGAGGCGTCCGCCCGCCTTCCTGTAGCCGACGTAGCGTCCGTCGATGGTGATCTCGCCGCCGTCGACGTCCTCGAGGTGGTTGATGAGGCGCAGCAGCGTGCTCTTGCCCGATCCGCTCGGGCCCATGATCGCCACCACCTCGCCGCGCCCGACCGCGATATCGACGCCGCGCAACACCTCGTTGTGCCCGTAGGCCTTGTGGACATCGTTGCAGACGACGAAGGGCGCGCCGCCGTCGTCGCGACCGGTTTCGGCGTGGAGCGAGTAGAGGATGTCGACCCACGACGCCTGCCCGGCGGCGGCGCCCTCGGCCGGAGTCTCCGCCGCCGGCGTGGGGCTCGGCGCCGAACCCGGCACCGCGGCGAGAGGGGGAGGAGGCGCGCCCATGCGAAACCCGAACATGCGCCCGAGCGCCCCCTCTCCCCGTCCGGGCGGCTCCTTCTCCAGGCTGAAGTGGCGCTCCAACAGGGCCTGCACAATGGATATCGCACTCGTCATCACGAGATAGATCACCGCGGCGGCGGCGAACACGGTGAAGAACTTGAAGTTCTGACCCACGATCTGCTGAGCGCGAAACGTGAGCTCGTTGACGAAGATCACCGAGGCGATGGAAGTCAGCTTCAGCATGCTGATCGTGTCGTTGGTGATCGCGGGCAGAATGGCGCGCAACGCCTGCGGCATAATGATGCGGCGGAGCGTCAGCACCGGCCCCATCCCGAGCGAGGCGGCGGCGATGCGCTGGCTGCGCTCGACCGAGATGATGCCGCCTCTGATGATCTCCCCGCTGAAGGCCGCCTCGTTCAGCGCAAACCCGATGACCGCGGTGGTGAAGGTGTCGAAGCGCAGTCCCACCAGCGGCAACGCGTCGTAGATGAAGACGAGCTGCAGGAGCTGGGGCGTGCCGCGCATGAACCAGGTGTAGAACCACGCGAGCGCGCTCAGGGGCCAGATGCCGGAGAGGCGCATCAGGGCCAGGATCAGGCCCAGGAAGAGCCCGATCACCATCGAGACCACCGTGATCTCGATAGCGACGATCGCGCCTTCGATCAGGAACTTCGACGTGGTGTAGGAGAGGAACTCGTCGAACCAGGCGAGAAATGTCCCGGTATCCGCCTGCTCGCGCTTGCCGCCGCTCGCGAGCTCCTCCAGGCTGATGCCCCAGGCGCGGCCGAAGTCACCGTCCACGAGAGAGAGCAGGACCACGAGCCCGAACGCGAGCAGGAGAGTCCTGCCTGCGCGGATACCCAGGCGCTCCATGGCGTCAGCCGCGCGGCACCGCCCGGTGCCGCGCGAACCCTTCCGTCTCGACTATTCCCTGAGCACCTCCGCCGGCAGCTCGAGCTCGGGGTCCATGATGTACTTCTCGAAGAACTTCGCCTGTTCCCCGTTCGCCTGCGCGATCTTCACGCCGTCCTCGATCGCCCGCAGGAGGTCGTCGTTGTCGTTCCTGACCGCGGCACCGATCTTGAATCCGGTCAGGATCTTGAACGCGAGACCGTACACGTCGGGGTTTTCGTCCACCATCTTCATGACCAGACTCAGATCCGAAAGCACGATGTCGGTGCGCTGGTTCTGAACGAGGCGGAATCCCGCGGCCATGTCGGGGTAGGTCTTGATGTCGATCGGCTCCTTGCCCGCATCCACGCACTCCTGGCTCTTCGTGCGCATGGCGGCCTCTTCCACCGTGCCGAGGCCCACCGCAGTGCCGTTGCCGCAGAGCTCATCGAGGCTCTTGATGTTCTTCGGATTGCCGGCCTGGGTCAGGGCGCCCGTCGCCGCCTGCATGTAGATGACGTAGTCCACCTGTTCGGCGCGTTCGGCGGTGTAGTAGAGCGTGTCCCACATCACGTCGATCTGCCCGGCCACCACCGCGGGGAGCAGGCCCGACCATCCTCCGAGCTGGTACTCGACGTCGACTCCCGCGCAGTCGAAGACGAAGCGCGCGAGCTCCACGTCGAAGCCGATGATCCGGTCGAAGTCCTCGGCGTCGCGGAACACGTAGGGCGGAGTCTGGGGGTCCGCCCCGATCTTGATCGTCTTGCCGGCGATGCCCGGGTACTTCTCCGCGACCCGGTCCGGCTCGCACTCCGCCGCGAGCGACGCCGAAGACATTCCGAACGCGGTCACGAAAACACCGGCCAGAGCCGGCCTCATCCATCTCTCTGCATGCATTGCTCTTCCTCCCGTCGATACGCCGGAGCACGGGGCTCCGGCAAAGATCAAGGCCGTCTCGTCGCCTTGGAAACGCCGCGGAGTACGCCGCGACTCTCATCTGCCGCGCGGCTCACGCCGCGGCGACCCGGCCCGCTCCCGTCCCGGTCGCGATGTCGCCCGACGCCTCCCGCAACCTGCGGGTGGCCGTCTCGTCGACCGCGCCATCGGAATCGAGCGCGACACCGTACACGTCCCTCGCGCGCTCGACGCTGACCCAGCCCTCCCGCACGTCCCTGGCGACGAGCGCGGGGTCGCGCTCCCGCGGCGGGCCATATCCGCCGCCGCCCGGGGTATACGAGATGATGCTCTCCCCTTCCTTCAGGACGTACTGGGCGCTCACGTCCGGCACTTCGACGAGCTCCCCGGACACCGTGCGCCGGAAGTGGCGGGCGGGACAGGCCGTCCCGCCGCCGCGGGCACCCCGGGCGGGATTGATACCGCCGTCGCAGACGTAGCCCAGCTCGATGTCGCAGTCGACGGGGCCGTACTCGACCCGGAACCCCGGGCCGCCGCGGTAGCGTCCGGCCCCCTCGCTGTCCGGCACCAGGCGCCGCTCGTGGATCAGGACGGGATGGTGGATCTCGTCCACCTCGATGCAGTCCACGAGCGGCATCCCGGCGTTGCCCATGGTGAGCATGGTGAGCCAGCCGTCGGTATGCGGCGTGCCCGGTCCGCTGCCGCCGAGCAGGATGACCTCGTTACAGAAGGGCTCGCCGCCGTAGCGGGGATCGGCTCCCGAGAGCACGGCACCGGTCGCAGGGATCGCGGCGCCGCCGTCGGCCATGCCGATCCCGTCTCCGATCTGCGCGAGCGCCCGCTGCACCGCGCAGGTGACCCGGTCGCCGAGGTTGGTGGTGGCGACCGAGGTGCTGGTGGGGTGCCGGGGGATGCCGCAGACCGTGCCTTCGCCGAGGAGCACATCGATGCGGCGATAGCTGCCGGCGTTCGGGGGAACGCGGTGGCCCACGGTGTTGAACACGCCCACCATGCACGCCGAAAGGGCACAGGCCTGCGAGAGGTTGAGCCCGCAGGGATAGGCGGGCGGATTGTCGCGCACGTCCACCGTGATGCGGGCCGCGTCGCTGTCCACCCGCACCTCGGCCTTGACGGTGATGCCCTCGGGCGGGGTGCCGGGGACCGGATCGTGGGTCGCGGTGGCCACGCCCCGCCCGCTCGGCATCCGCCGGATGGCCTGGACCATCAGGTGCTCGGAGTAGTCGAACATCTCCGCGGTGTACGCAGCGAGCGCATCCCAGCCGACCTCGCGCCCCATCGCGAGCATGGCCCGCTCGCCGATGCGCGCCGCTCCCAGCATCGCGAGGTAGTCGCCGTGCCACTGTTCGGGGACCCGGATGCGCATCCGGCACATCCGGATGATGTCCTCGATGTCCCGGTAGTCCTGCTGCACCTTCACCGCGGGAAAGATGAGCGCGCCTTCCTGGTAGACGTCCCGGGCGGCTCCCATGTAGGTCGTCGGCAGGGAGTTGCCGCAGTCCGCCTGGTGCGCTTTCGCGAGCACGGTGAAGCGATGCACGCCGTCGTCGTCGATGACCGGCACCAGGATCACGTGATCGGCGGCGTGCGAATTGCCGTGATAGGGGGAGTTGTGCAGGAACGCGTCCCCTCGCCGGAGCTCGGGATGGAACTCCTTCACGGCCCGGGCCATGAGGTCGGCTCCCCGCAGGACGTGGATGGGATAGCACTCCGCGGCGGAGATGAGCTCGCAGTCCGCGGTGACGATGCAGCAGGAGAAATCCCGCGCCATGTTCAGGACCCCGGAACGCCCCGTGCGCAGGAGGGTGTTGGCCATCCGGGACGCGACGCTCTCGAAGCGCTTGCCGAGCACCGCGAGCCGCACGCCGTCGTAGCCGCGTTCCGCCCTTCCCGCCGTCTCGGGCCTGTTCACACTGTCCGTCGTCATCGTGTCCTCAGCTCACGAAATCAAGGAGTCAGCGCGGAGTCGCCCGTCCCCCAACCCCCTCCGGCGCCACGGCGCTCCACTACGAGCCCGCCGGGAGAGGGGTCCCGGAAGGGCCGCCGCCGGGGTCCGGGGTCGGTGGGGGTCGCGTTTCCCCCTCCGGAGTCCGCACATGGATGGTGAGATTGGCGGCACCCGAGCGCTCGACCACCGCCCCCGGCTCCACCACGATGGTCGTGAAACCGGACTCGACGACGGCGGGACCGGCCACCCGATCCCCCTCCCGCATCGCCTCCAGGCGGCGGACCGTCGTGCCCACCCGGCCCGCGCCGTCGAACCAGGCGGAGCGGCGCCGGCTTCCCGCGCCGGCGGGGGGCGATTCCACCACCCGAGTGGAATCG
>CAYFYD010000126.1:0-9305 GCA_964347195.1 uncultured Ectothiorhodospiraceae bacterium | reverse complement strand
GCTGCCACTCCCGCATTGCGCTGCCACTCCCGCATTGCGCTGCCACTCCCGCATTGCGCTGCCACTCCCGCATTACTCCGCCATTCCCGCATTACTCCGCCATTCCCGCATTGTTCCGTCATTCCCGCATTGTTCCGTCATTCCCGCGGAAGCGGGAATCCACGACACTACTCTGCCTTCAGTGTCTCTCGAGTCCGTCCACCCGCCCGCCGGGGCGTCCTCCGCGCGAGCCGAGGGTGTGGTGTCACGAGCACGAGTATCGGGCGGGCTCCTGGGACGAGGCGCGTCGGGTGGTGCTGGAAGTGCAGGGCGCGGTCTGATGCTGCGACCTCGGCTACTTTGCCCTCCCGCAGGTCGGGATCGGTGCGGAGCCCGTGCCGCGACCGCTTCCCTCCGCGCTTGCCGGATCGGCCCGATGTCGCCGTTTGCGCTACGATGGGCCGCCAGCGTGGCGGCGGGAGTCGCTCGATGCGTACGTCATTGAAGTCCTGCATCCTGGCCCTGAGTCTCCTGCTTGCAGACGCGGCATGGGGGGTCGGCGAGGGAGACATGGCGCCGGACTTCCTTCTGCCGTCGTTGGCGGGTGAGTCGACGAAGTCTCTGTCGGCGAGCCACGGCAAGGTGCGTTACCTCGATTTCTGGGCGTCCTGGTGCCCACCCTGTCGCGTGTCGGTCCCGGAGATCGCCGCCCTGCACGAGGAGTTGGGGGGCCGCCGCTTCGAGGTCATCGCCATCAATGTCGATGAACGGGTCGCCGATGCCATCAGGTTCCTCGAGCGCTATCCCATGAGCTACGGAGTTCTGAGCGACCCGCAGGGTACGACTGCGGCGGCCTGGTCCCTGCCCGGTATGCCCACCTCGTTCGTGATCGACCCGGAGGGCCGCGTGACCCTGGTGCACGTCGGCTTCAGACGCGGCGACATGAAGGCCATTCGCGCCCACATCCTCGATCTGCTCGGCCGGCACTGAGCGAAGGCTCGTGAAGCGCCGATGGCAGTGCGTTGCCATGGTGGCGGCCCTCGCGTGGATGCTGAGCGCATGCGAGACGGTCCGGCCCTGGGAGCGAGGGTTGCTCGCCCGTCCCGAGATGCAGCTCGACCCCAATGCGTTGCAGACCAGCCTGTACGAACAGATCTACTACAGCAAGGAAGCGTCGCGCACCGGCACGAAGCCCGCCGGCGCCGGGTGCGGCTGCAACTGACATGAGGCCGCAGTCTCCACTGGCCGCGTTGACGGTTGCCGCCATGTCGCTTCCGGCATTCGCGGCAACGCAGCCGGTCGAGTCGACGCTGTCGGTGGGCGTTTCGAACTATCGGGAGGCGGACATTCCGCAGCACCTCATCGCCGGCGGCGACCAGCGGCGATACGACATCGACATCCGGCAGTTCCGGCTGCTGACGCCGGTTGGCCGGAAGTGGAGTCTCGGCCTCGATGTATCGAAAGAGACCATGTCGGGGGCTTCGCCCTGGGGGACCGTGATGGGCCCCGACGGAGAGCCCGAGCTGATCATGAGCGGCGCCACCATTGACGATTCCCGGACCGAGACCGGCGTGTCGGCGGCCCACTACGGTGACGACTACAGCGTTGCCCTGGGGCTGACCCACTCGAAAGAGGACGACTACGAGGCCATCGCGCCGTCCCTTTCCGGGGAATGGACGTTCAACGACGACCTGACCACCTTGTCGATGGGTCTGAGCTGGTCGAGCGACACCATCGCGCCCACCGATGCGGCCCTCTTCGGACGAGTGCCGCGGGAGGAGAAACGCAGCCGTTCGGCATCCGTTGGCGTCTCTCAGGTGATCGACCGATCGTCCGCGGTGTACGCCGGGCTGAGCGTGACCGACCACGCCGGCTATCTGTCCGATCCCTACAAGCTGCGCGACGTCCGACCCGACGAACGCTTCGAGTGGGCGCTCGGCGTTCGCTATCGTCGTTTTCTCGACTCCCCGAATGCCGCGTTGCACCTGGACTACCGGTACTATGACGATGACTGGGGCGTCATCTCGCATACCCTGCATACCTCCTGGTACCAGAACGTCAGCGCCTCTTTTCAGGTGGTTCCGAACCTCCGCTACTACACGCAGTCCGCGGCCGACTTCCATCGTCCGGTTGACGATTTCTCCCTGCCGCTCGATGTCAGTCAGTCCAGTGACTTTCGGCTGTCCGCCTATGGTGCGTTCACCTTCGGACTCAAAGGTATCGTGCAGCAACCGGAGTGGACGCTGACGCTCAGCGCCGACCGCTACATCGGCAACGAGAAGTACGGACTGTGGTCCGGTATCCGGCATCCGGCCCGTCTCGCCTTCAACCTCGCCTCCGTCGTGCTCGAGGTCGAGTTCTGAGCGTTGGCCATACGCCGGTACCGGTTCAGTGCGATGGGCTGCCCTTGCGAGCTTCGTTTCCACACGGACACGAAGGACGCATTCTTCCGCGCGGTCGAGACCTGCACCCGTGAAGTAGAGCGCCTCGAGAAGAAGTACTCGCATTACCGGTCGGACAGCGTGACCGCCGCGATCAACCGCTCGGCCGGCCGGACCCCCGTCCCCATCGACCGGGAGACCGCTTCTCTCCTGGAGTATGCGGCGGTGTGCCACGAACAGAGCGGCGGGCTCTTCGATATCACCTCAGGGGTGTTTCGCCACGTGTGGAACCGGCAGCGCAAGACACTGCCGTCCCGGTGCGAGCTGGAAGCCTGTATCGAGAAGGTCGGGTGGGAAAAGGTGCGGCACTCCAAAGGGTCGGTGTACCTCGGCATGACCGGCATGGAGCTCGACTTCGGCGGGGTGGTCAAGGAGTACGCAGCCGATGCGGCGGCGGTCCTCGCCCGGAGAGCCGGCATCCGCCATGGGTTGGTCAACCTCGGCGGCGACATATGCATCGTGGGGCCACGAGCGAACGGCGAGCCCTGGCCGATCGGCATCGTTCATCCGTTGTACACCGGTTCGGCCATTGCCACGCTCGGCCTCATGGAGGGCGCGCTGACGACCTCCGGCGGATACGAGCGATTCGTCGAAATAGAAGGGCGCCGGTACAGCCACCTGATCGATCCCCGCACGGGCTGGCCCGTCGAGGGCCTGTCGAGTGTCAGTGTGGTCGCGGATCAGGCCATCGTCGCCGGGTCGATTGCCTCCGTTGCGTTGTTGCAGCCGCCGGCCGATGGCCTGGGCTGGCTCGAGCGTTGCCGCGCACCCTATCTCGCCGTCGACTCGCGGCTCCGCTGCCACGGCCCTCTCCTCGACCGTGTCGTCGCTCACCCGAAGAAGGCGAAGTCCTCGGTGTTGTTGAAGGGAAAGCGCCTCGCGCCCGGCGAGTGCTCGACTCCGAAGTAGCGGCGCAATGCCTTGTGCACGTGTTTCGGATAGATGATCGTGCCGCCCGCGTCGTCCCGGCGCAGCGTGCGCGGGTGGACACGCTCCGCGAAGTGCAGCCCGTCGGTTTCGCCCACCGCCCGGCCGGTCCAGGAGCGGTCCTTCTCCATGATGACGAAGCTGCCGATGGGCCAGTGGTCCTTGCCCGCACCCGCGTTGTAGAAGTTCGTGCGCCCGAAGTCCGAGCCCATCACTACCACCATCCGGTCCGCCACCCCGTGCTCCTCGGCGTACTCCCACAGGTAGTCCACCCCATCGGTCAGGTTGCCCAGCAGCCACTCGTGGTCCGGGTCGTGGTTGGCATGGGTGTCGAAGCCCCCCAGCCACAGGTCCGCGCTCACCGCCACCCCCGTCTTGAACGCGAGCACCGTCAACTGCGCCTGACGGCGCAGCGAGCTGTGGAAGTCCTCCCCGTAGTGCTCCTCTTCCTCGAGCTCGTGCTCCGGGGGAATCGCGTCCGCGTACGCCTTCAGGCCCTCCGTCTCGAACGCCGAGCGATAAAATGAGCGATGCAGCACATCGCCCGGCAGCAGGGCGGGCTCCGCCATGAGGCGCTCCGTCGTCTGCGTCCGGTACGACTCCAACGCCGCCCAGTCCTCGTCGCTGAACATCTGCGTCTTGGGGTGGGCAATATCACGCAGCCGGCTCGCATCGTCGATGCGAGTAAAGCGGGTGAGGCCCGAGGTCGCGGAGTATCCTCCGAAGCTCAGGTAGGGAACGGGCAGGTCCTCCGCGTAGTGCGCGGCGAGCAGGGCGGTCGTCGTCGGATACCCCTCGGCGTTCCTCCCGCTCCAGTTGTGCACGATGCCCACGGTGTGGGAGTTCGTCTGCGCGTCCACCCCGTTGATGACCAGCATGCGCCGGTGGTACTTCTCGAAGAACGCGGCGTTGCCCGCAAAGGGGGCGTAGGCGATGTTGCCGGCTTGGCGGACCTCGTCGTGCTCCGCCCAGTGGTTGATCACCGGCTCGCCCGGGGTGTTGACCTTGGGGTCGCAGAAGCTCGTGGGGTCCCAGCCCCCGTCGGCCTGCACGAATACGAAGAGCTTTCCACGATAGTCCGCCGCGTGCACCAGCGGCAGGCGGAAGCCCGCCGCGGCCGCGCCGGCCCCGGAGAGTAGGCCCAGGAGCATCGTGCGCCGTCTCATGCGTTTCTCCCCTACAGATACAGGTACCGGTAGTCCATCAGCAGGTAGGTCAGCACCACCACCCACGCGCGCGCGGCATGATGGGGGTCCGACCAGTCGACACTTTCCAGGAAGGGATCGACACGGTCGTAATCGAACTCATACCCATACCACACCCAACTCCCATGGTCGTGTTCAACCAACACCACCGCTTCATCGAGGATACCCTCGAGGAAGAACCGGTCGAGATTCCACTCGCATTCCCACCACGCGAACCAGCCGTAAGTGGCGAACCAGTGGTCCCGTGACCGGGGTCCGTTTCTCACCACGTCGGAGAAGAGCTGGTACGCGGCTTCCACGTCTGGAGAATGGGGAGTGACCTGAACCCCGAGCAGCTTCTCATGCAGCTCGACGAGCTTGTTCCTGATGGCGTTCTCCCCACGGGGCAGCGTCACATATTGATCGATTCCGCCGAAGAGGCGCCGATCCGCCTCGGGCAGGAGGTAGAGCTCGCGCATCACGGCCATGCAAGCCACCTCCGCCGCATGTCTCCCGGCGACCCCCGCCATGACCGAGGTGAGGTCACGGGCCCGCTCCGTGATGCCGTCGGAGTCGATGCCACCGTAGAGCAGCCCATACTCATCAGCCACCGCACTGCCCACTCGCGAGCACTCCGGCCAGCACTCGAAGCCCGGGTGTCGGTCCCATCCGACGCCGGTGAGTGCGGCGGTCTTGCGCGAGAGCTCCTCCGGGGTGAGCAAGCGTCGCGCGCCGGCGTCCCCGAGCGTGACGTGGAGAAC
The DNA here is from genome assembly GCA_964347195.1 of uncultured Ectothiorhodospiraceae bacterium. GTDB lineage: Bacteria > Pseudomonadota > Gammaproteobacteria > HK1 > HK1 > JAJEAD01. Next base: position 4,013 of record CAYFYD010000126.1, on the reverse strand, counting down.
CGGGTTCCCGCTCTCGAGCGCGTCGGCCCGGAACCACTTCGAGAGCACGATCTCAGCCAGCAGGTCCTTGAGGTTGTAGGGCGCGCGGCCCGCGAACCCGCGCCGGAACCCCCGGGCAAGCCGCTCCACCTCCGCACCCTGTGCGGCAGCGGCGAGTAGGCGCCCCTCGAAGTCCGCGTCCCCTTCGTCTTCGGGCGGCTCCGCCACGTCGCGGCCCATGATGGCCGGCCACCAGAACTTCACCGTCGCCTCGGCGAAGCGATCGTCGGCGACGATCTTCTGCGCCAGCCACCGCACGCTGTCGTCGGGATTCGGCGCCTGCTCACTGCCGAAACCCGGATTCCGCATATCGCGGTACCAAGTGTCTCCCTCCCGGTAAAAGTTGGTCGCCACCGAGATTCGGGAGAAGCCGTCGTCTCCATCCACCACCACCCGCCCGTTCGACCATGCGACTACTTCAACGGTGTAGACACCCGTGGCCGGAACCTGGACATCTACATGGAGCGCGCATTCGAGACCACCGGACCGAAGGTAGAGGTGATCACCGCGTCTTTCCCCGCACTCCCCCCAACTCGCGACGGGCGGCGTCATGTGCTCGAACTCGTGACGGACGAGCACTCGACCCCCGGCATCCCTCACGCTCAGTCGATCGAGATGGATGTTCCGGTCGGCACCAGTGCTCTCATCGTAGTAGTCGTTCGTGAACACCACGCCCAAGGTCTGCACGCCCGCGGCCAGCGGTACCGTCCAGGACAGCGTCTCGCGGTTACTCGAGGAATCGGCCCGGATCGACAGCTCGGTTCCTACCGCCTCCTTGTACAAGTCATCCAGGGAATCGAGACCTCCCCACTGGTCTTTGTAGTGTCCCTCGTCACCGTAGTTCTGAAAGGTCCCGGCCACCGGATCGAGGACACGGTGACAGACCGTGCAGGCGGGATTGTGCATGGTCGGGTTGTTCGTGTCCGCGAGCGCCACCGGGTCGGCAGTGCGCGATGCGGACTTCTCGATGTCGAGACCGAGGAAGTGGTAGTAGGTCCAGCGCGAGCGCGCCCGGTTGCGGTTGGTGGCGGTGGTGGGGTAGCGCAGGAGAAACGATGTGGTGTTGAGAATCCCCGCATGTGGATAGTCCGTGCTCAGAGGGCCGGGATCGAGGATGCGAGTTCGCCCGACCACCTCATCGTATTCCTCTTCGTATCCGTCACCTTGCCGGTAATAGGACACGATCTCGGAGGGCTTGAACTCGAGCGGGTCCTCGGGGTCGTCGAATCGTGTCGAGGCCCCGTAGGCGGCCGCCGCCATCGGGTTCGCCATGATGTAGTCGGCGGTGAGGATCTCGGTGTAGGGCAGGTCATTCTCCACCACGTGCGCGATCAGCTCCAGCGGTGCACGACGAGAACCGTGATTTACCATCCCTCTCCATCGCGAGAAGCCCGAGATATCACGTACATCGCCGCTCGCGTGCGCCGCCGCTCTCCGTCGATAGGTTTCATTGATGTAGTCGACATAGAACTCGTAGGGGCTGATGACATCAGCACTGCTCCGATTCGTCAGCAGCCGGTCGTTGGCGGCGCGGATGAGGAACTCGTGGAACTCGGGCCCGGTCATGAGGCCGCGGATGGTGGCGCGAAGCGCGGCGGCGTCTCCACCGGCCAGCGCGGCATACTCCTGCGCGGTGGGCACGCGCCCGGCGAAGATGAGCGCCGCGCGGCGCAGCGTCTTGCGCCACGGGGCCATCTTCACCCGGTCGAAGAGCGTCTGCGGGGTGAGGGATGTCGCGGACACCTCCTCGCCGAGCAGGCGCAGGAAGCGTTCCATGTGCGCGAACTCGGGCGCGCCCGCCGCCACCTGCACCCCGCCGCCGTGCGCCACCCCCTGTATCTTGTTCAGTATCAACGTCGCCGCGTCGTCCACCGCATCGAGGAAGTCCTCGAAGGTGCGCAGGTTCGACGCCTCGTGCGCCGGGTCGCTCGAGCGCACGAACACCAGTCGCGTGTTCCCCGACACGCCCCCCTCGACGTGGCAGGCGACGCACTTCGATTGCACGATGGGCCCCGAGATGTGCTGGCTGAACACGCTGGCGGCATCTTCGACGAGGTGCTCGGGCGCGGTGGACAGGTTGGTCAGGTGCCCCGAGCGCGTCGAGAGCATGCTCATCACCTCGATGGGCTGGTCCGCACTCACCAGCAACTGCCACTTGCCGCTCCCGGTGCCGAGCGCACCGCTCAGGTCCTCGTCCTCCCCCGACTCCAAGCGCTGGGCACTGAGGGTGCGTGACGCCCCCGCCGCCAGGGAGAGCGCCACCGTGCCCGGCGAGGACGCCCCGGTGGCGTCGATGCCCTCGATGCGTACCCGTGCGCTCTGCTCCCCCGGGTTGATGACCCGCAGCCAGCTCACCAGACTGCGGTTGCGCCCCGGGTTGAAGATGACCACCCGGTGATCGGCCCCGGTCTTCGAGACCAGGTCGTGCATGCTGGTCAGGAACCCTTCCCGGGTGCGGATGTAGGAAAGCACCTGGAGGTCGAGGCTCGAGCTCAGGCGCAGCCGCCAGTCTCCCTCGCCCGCCCCGACCCCGCCCGACAGCCCCACCCCGGCGTTGCCCGACTCCAGGTCGGTGGAGTTGAACTGCACGGACCGGTTCGCGTCGATGGCAAGCGTCACCGGGCCGTGGCGCACGCCTGCGTCGTCGAAGGCCTCGATGCGCACCTCGCCGGATTCCCCCGTGCGGTTGCTGATGCGCGCAAAGCCCTGGTAGCCCCGCTGCGTCCATCGCGCCGCGGACGGAAAGAACGCCATGGCGTGCCTGACGGTAGCGCCGTCTTCGACGCGGTGCTCGGGCGCGGTGGACAGGTTGGTCAGATGCCCCGAGCGGGTCGAGAGCATGCTCAGCACCTCGATGGGCTGGTCCGCGCTCACCCGCAACTGCCACTTGCCGGTGCCGGTGCCGAGCCCGCCGCTCAGGCCCTCGCCCGACTCCAATTGCTGCGCACTGAGCGTGCGCGAGGCCCCCGCCGCCAGGGAGAGCGCCACCGTGCCCGGCGAGGACGCCCCGGTGGCGTCGATGCCCTCGATGCGTACCCGTGCGCTCTGCTCCCCCGGGTTGATGACCCGCAGCCAGCTCACCAGACTGCGGTTGCGCCCCGGGTTGAAGATGACCACCCGGTGATCGGCCCCGGTCTTCGAGACCAGGTCGTGCATGCTGGTCAGGAACCCTTCCCGGGTGCGGATGTAGGAAAGCACCTGGAGGTCGAGGCTCGAGCTCAGGCGCAGCCGCCAGTCTCCCTCGCCCGCCCCGACCCCGCCCGACAGCCCCACCCCGGCGTTGCCCGACTCCAGGTCGGTGGAGTTGAACTGCACGGACCGGTTCGCGTCGATGGCAAGCGTCACCGGGCCGTGGCGCACGCCTGCGTCGTCGAAGGCCTCGATGCGCACCTCGCCGGATTCCCCCGTGCGGTTGATGATGCGCGCAAAGCCCTGGTAGCCCCGCTGCGCCCACCGCGCCGCGGACGGAAAGAACGCCATGGCGTGCCCCTGCCCGGCCGTAGACTTGGCCGCGGCCTGCGCCACCCGGCGCGCGTTCGCATCCCTGGCGCTCGCGTCGGGAGAGTGGGCGGGATGCGGAGGCAGCGCGGGATCCGGCGTGGAGGCGTACATCGTGCTCGGCATCTGCGCGTGCGCCCGCTCGCGCGCCAAGCGTCGGCGCTGCTCCGCCCTCGCGCGCTTCGCCTCGGCCGCCGCGCGCTGTTCGTGGCGCGCCGCCGCGACATCCATCCCCGCCTGCGCGAGCAACTCGCCGCCGGGCGCCGTGACCAGAACGCTCGCGACGAGCAAGGAAAGCGTCAGAAGCTTCCAGGAGCGCTTCGTCGAGCACATGTCGGCGTCTTCCTGCCGGCGTCTCTCGTCGGAATCAACTATCATAGCGCGCCAGGACCATTCAACCCACATTATTCACCGTGGGGGTGCAGGGCTGATTGGTTCTCTTGACCGTGTCCAATAAATTCAAGGGGTTATGTCGA
>CAYFYD010000125.1:0-9431 GCA_964347195.1 uncultured Ectothiorhodospiraceae bacterium | reverse complement strand
CGACGGTCGTGCCGGTCCTACCGCGGGACCCGACGAGCAAAATGAGAATTGCTGGATCCCGGGCCCCGCGCGGCGTAGTCCGACACGAGGGCGTCGCTGCGATGGCGGTCGAGTCATGCATGTAAGCCCAAAAAAATCCTCGAGTCGAGATGATGTCCCCAAGCGGACCCGGGAGGCGGGCTACAATGCGTCGTCCCCTCCCGGATGGCTGCGTTCATGGAGAATCGGGTCAGCTTCACGCCCATCGTGTCGGGGTTGCCGGCCACCATCCCCTTCGTGGGACCCGAGGCGATCGAGCGCCGCCGGGGCACGCGCTTCGAGGTCCGGGTCGGCGCCAACGAGAGCGCCTTCGGTGTGTCGCCCCGAGCCGCGATTGCGATGCGCGAGGCGATCGAGTGTGTGTCGTGGTACGGCGATCCCGAGTCCTTCGATCTGCGCCGCGAGATTGCGGCGCAGCACGGGGTCGGCGTCGACAACGTGTGCGTGGCCGGCGGTATCGACGAGCTGCTCGGACTGACGGTGCGGATGCTGATCGAGCCCGGCATGCCGGTAGTGAGCTCCCTCGGCGCCTACCCGACCTTCAACTACCAGGTGGCCGGGTTCGGAGGCGCGCTGCACGCGGTGCCCTACCGGGACGACCGCATCGATCTCGAAGCGCTCGTGGGCAGGGTGCGTGCGACCGGCGCGCCGCTCGTCTACTTCGCCAACCCCGACAACCCGATGGGGACCTGGCACGACGCGGGGCCGGTGGCGGAGCTCATCGCTGCTCTGCCCGGTGACTGCGTGCTGGTGCTGGACGAGGCCTACGGACACTTCGCCCCCCCGAGCGTCAAGCTCGAAGTGGCCGTCGAAGACCCGCGCGTGGTGCGTATGCACACCTTCTCCAAGGCGCACGGCATGGCGGGCGCGCGCATCGGCTACGCGATCGCGCACCCGGAGATCATCGCGGGGTTCAGCCGGATCCGGAACCACTTCGGGGTAAACCGGATCGCACAGGCGGGGGCACTCGCCTCGTTGCGGGACCCGGTTTTCGTGCGCTCCGTGGTCGCCCAGGTCGAGGAGGGGCGCGAGGACTACATGCGACTCGCGGGCGAAATGGGACTGTGCGCGCTCGAATCCGCCGCGAACTTCGTCGCCATCGACGCGGGCGGGGACGGAGCGCGGGCACGCCGCCTGCTCCGGCTCCTCGAGGAGCGCGGCGTCTTCGTCCGCATGCCCGGGGTCGCGCCGCTCGACCGCTGCATCCGGGTGACGGTCGGGACCACCGAGGAACGCGCACGCTTCGCCGAGCGGTTCCGGGATGTCTGGGCGGTGCTGGGCTGAGCTCGTGGCGACCGATGGGGGCGCGGCGTCGATGCATGACCGACCGGAAGCACTAGTCAGGCATGGGCGGGTTGCCGGATGACATCGGAACGCAGGACCACGTAGAATTTGGGGAGCCCACGTTACTCACCCCCAGGGTGAATAACGTGGGGTGACGGGTACAGTGAAGAGACGGGGAATCGTCCGGCACACCGGTAAAACGTGACGAGATGTCAGTGACCGGAAAGAAAACCAGGCTGCACGAGCGCGAAATCATCCAGAATGCGCGCTTCAACAAGTCGTAGGGTGAATAATCCAGGGGGAGAGAAGCATGCCAAAAAACACCATACCGCGGCGGGGACGCGTTCCGATAGAGGACGTTATCGAGATAGAGGACGTTGTCGAGAAAACACTCTCGGGAATCGCCAAGGCCCAGAAAGACTACGAAGATTGGTCCGGCGGCTATTGGCTGTGGAAGGCGCCAGAGTACATGCTGACCATGTATATTGCTCGGGCAATACGTACGATACCCGGATCACATTGTTTGACCCTTGAAGATAAAGTCCATAAAACCATGGAGGAGGCTGGAGGATTTGGCAGAGGCAAATTGTCCGAAAACGTACGTCCAGATGGCAAATCCGATATAATACTATGGTGGGGGAAACTTTATCCCAGAGTCGTTATTGAGGTGAAAAACCAAGTTTCCACTTGGAAAGAAATACAAGATGATATTGGACGGATACAGACCATGTTGAGAAATAAAGACAACTCTCTTCAGTGTGGTCTTGTAGCCCTTTATACATCCCGTGGGGACAGTGATGGCAATGGTAAAAGTGCTGCATCGACCATCAAGGAACGACTCGAAACGATGGAAGACGAAGCCCGGAGGATCCTTGGAACGAGATATAGTTTATCCAGACATGACAGTGACGGAGGGATTAAGATAGTTGAGGATAGTGCTTGGGTAGCTTCTGTATTGAAAATACAAAATATGTCATGAAAATCGGAGAAACGTCGTCAACCGAGGCACAGCGTCGACACCGCTTGACTTGATAGACACGGCTCGCAGCTTGACGACGTTGAGTCCCCGCCGGCCTACGCAGGCGAAGTGGGACGCGGAGGACACCCCCGGTTTTCCCCACGTCCACTTCATCGCCAGGTCGGACATCGGGCGGCACGACCCGGCGACGGTGTGACGATTGCGGCGGCTTGCCGCTAGACGGGTGGCCGCATGCCGGTGGCAGATATGACCGCATCACGGGCTGGATACCGCATGGGCGTGGACATCGGGGGCACCTTCACCGATGTGGCGGTCGCGGTGGGGAAGGGATACGTGAGTGCGAAGCTGCCGACCACCCCCGAGGATCCGGTGCGCGGGGTGAGGGACGCGATCCAGGCCGCGCTCGCGCGCGCCGGTCTCGGGCCGGACGAGGTCGGCACCGTGATTCACGGCACCACGCTCGCCACCAACGCGATCATCGAACGCAAGGGGGCCAGGGTCGGCCTGATCGCCACCGAGGGATTCCGGGACATCCTCGAGATCGCCTACGAGCGACGCTACGACCAGTACGACATCTTTCTCGACAAGCCGGACCTGCTGGTGCCGCGAGAGCGCTGTCTGACGGTGCCCGAGCGCATGGACGCCGACGCTTCGGTGTGGCGCGCGCTGGACGAGGGCGCGGTCGCTCCCCTGCTCGAGTCGGTGGAGCGTCTCGGGATCGACAGTCTCGCGATCGGATTGCTGCACAGCTATGCCAACCCCGTGCATGAGCAGCGTCTGCGCGAGCTCATCTCGGCGCGACGCCCCGACCTCCCGGTGTCGCTCTCCTGTGAAGTGTGCCCGGAGATCCGCGAGTTCGACCGCCTCTGCACCACGGTCGTGAACGCGTACATCAAGCCGCTGATGGCACGCTACCTGAGCGCGCTCTCCCTCGCGCTCGCGGAAGACGGTTTCGACTGCCCGCTCCTCGTGATGACCTCGGGAGGCGGCATGACGACGGTGGACACCGCGATCCGCTTCCCGGTTCGCCTCGTGGAGTCCGGTCCGAGCGGCGGCGCGATCCTCGCCCGGCGCATTGCCCAGGAGCTCGGGCTCGACTCGGTCGTGTCCTTCGACATGGGCGGCACCACCGCGAAGCTCTGTCTCATCGACGACGCCCAGCCCCTGACCTCCCGCCACTTCGAGGTGTCGCGGGCCGCGCGCTTCATGCGCGGAAGCGGTATTCCATTGCGCATTCCGGTGATCGAGATGATCGAGATCGGTGCGGGCGGCGGCTCCATCGCGAGCGTGGACGAGCTCGGTCGCATCGCGGTCGGGCCGCAGAGCGCCGGCGCGGACCCGGGCCCGGCCTGCTACGCCCGCGGCGGACAACATGCCACCGTGACCGATGCCGACTGCCTCCTCGGCCACCTGGACCCGGACGCCTTTGCGGAGGGGCGGCTGCGCCTCGAGCCCGCCCGGGCCGAGACCGCCATCGAGCGGGACGTGGGCCGGCCGCTCGCGCTGCCGGCACGGGACGCGGCGCACGCGGTCTCGCAGATCGTGGACGAGAACATGGCCAATGCGGCCCGTATCCACGCGGTGGAGCACGGCCGGCACCTCGAGGGTCGCACCCTCGTTGCGTTCGGGGGCAACGGTCCACTGCACGCGGTCCGGGTGGCGGCAAGGACCGGCATCGAACGGATCGTGGTACCCCGCGATCCGGGGGTCGGCTCCGCGGTGGGCTTCCTCGACGCGCCGGTCGCCTACGAGATCGTGCGCAGCCGTCACACCACCCTCGACGCCTTCGACTTCCACGGCGTCACCCGCCTCTTCGAGGACATGGAACGCGAGGCGGTGGCGGTGGTGCACGCCGGCGCGCTCGGCGCCGGTATCGAGATTGTGCGTTCCGCGTTCATGCGCTACCGCGGGCAGGGCCACGAGATCGAGGTTCCGGTGCCGCCGGGCCCGCTCGGGGCCGCGTCGGCGGGGGGGCTTCGCGCCGCCTACGACGAGAAGTACATTGCGCTCTTCGGGCGCGTCGTGCCCGGCATGGTCATCGAGATCATGAACTGGTCGGTCCTGGCCGCCGCCGCGCCGGCGGCTCCCGAGGCGCTCCCTCCCGTGCGGCCCTGCCGCACGCCCCGGGCGGCCGGCACGCGCCGGGTCCGGATCGACGGGGACCCGGAGCCGATCGTTGCCCCTTGGTACCCGCGGGACGCCCTCGCGGCGGGCGACCGCATCAAAGGGCCGGCCTTGGTGGTCGAGGCGCAGACCACCACCTTCGTCTCGGCCGGGTTCGAGGCCACCATCGACGGGGGGCTGAACATCGTCCTGGCGCGCGTCTCCCCGCCGGTCCCGGTGCAATGAAGGATCCGGGGCGCAGTGCGGCGCGGCGATGCGGGCCGGGCGGGGGAGGGCGGAGGCCGTGAACGACCACTCCCGGGTCGAGCTGCAGATCATGTGGAACCGCCTCCTCGCGGTGGTGGAGGAGCAGGCGCAGGTGCTGCTGCACACCGCGTTCAGCCCCATCGTGCGCGAGTGCGGCGACATATCGGCCGGCATCTTCGACCGGCGGGGGCGGATGCTGGCCCAGGCGGTGACCGGCACGCCGGGTCACATCAACACGATGGCCGAAGCGGTGCGCTACTTCCTGGATGCCTTCGAGCCCGGGACAATGAAGCCGGGCGATGTCTACCTGACGAACGATCCCTGGCTCGCTTCCGGCCACCTGAACGACTTCATGCTGGTGGAGCCGGTGTTCCTGGACGCCTCTCTCGTCGGTTTCGTTGCCTGCACCTCCCATCTCATCGACCTCGGGGGCCTCGGCATGGGACCCCAAGGCAGCGACGTGTTCGACGAGGGGCTCCTGGTGCCGCCCTGCCGGCTGGTGGAGGCAGGAGAGGCCAACGAGCTCCTCATCGCGTTCATCAAGGCGAACTCCCGCTCCCCGGTCGAGAACGAAGGAGATCTCTACGCACTGATCGCCTGCTGCGACGTCGGTTGCGCCCGCCTCGGCGCGATGATGCGCGAGTTCGGCCTCGGCTCGCTCGAAGCGCTCTCCGCGTATGTCGTCGACACCTCTCGTCGTGCCGCCGAGGCCGCGGTCGAGCAGGTGCCGAACGGCACCTACCGCAATCTCATGCGCATCGACGGCTACGACTTCGAGATCGAGCTCGCCGCCGCGCTCCAGGTCGGCGACCGTCACATGCTCCTCGACCTCGCAGGCTCCTCTCCGTGCTCGCGCTTCGGTATCAACGTGCCGATCAACTACACCACCGCCTACAGCGTCTTCGGGATCCGCTGCGTCGTGTCGCCGGAAGTGCCGAACAACGCAGGCTCGCTCTCGCCCTTCCGCGTGACGGCGCCCCCGGGATGCATCGTGAACGCGCCGCGACCGGCGCCGGTCGCGATGCGCCACACGATCGGGCAGCTCATGCCGGATCTGGTCCTCGGCTGCCTCCACCAGGCGATCCCGGGCCGGGTGCCGGCCGAAGGCGCCTCCACCATGTGGGACCTTCCGCTGCGCAGCGATTTCAATGCCGCGCAGCGCCGCAACACGACCGAGTTCGCGGCCGAGCTCACCCACAACGGCGGGACCGGGGCGCGGCCCACCCGGGACGGGCTCTCCGCCACCGCCTACCCGAGCGGGGTATATGGCTCGCAGGTCGAGATTTCGGAGAGCGTCACGCCCCTGCGGGTGCGGCGCCGGGAGCTGCGGCCCGACTCCGGAGGGGCGGGGGCCTTTCGCGGAGGGCTGGGTCAGGTGCTGGAGGTCGAGAGCCGGGAGCGGGCGCCGTTTCGCTTTCTTCCCTCGGTGGAACGGATCAAGTATCCGGCACGGGGGAGGGAAGGCGGTGCGAACGGTGCGGCGGGGCGGATAACGCTGGAATCAGGCGCTGTCCTGGCCGGCAAGGGCGACCACCTCATCCCGGGCGGGGAATGCCTGGTCTTCGAGACCCCGGGCGGCGCCGGCTACGGGCCGGCCGCGTCGCGGGACCCGCGGGCGGTGCAACGCGACGTGCGCGACGGGCTCGTGTCCCGGAGCCGGGCGCGCACGCTGTACCGGGTGGAGATCGACGAGGCGGGGGCGCTCGACGCTTCCGCTACCGCGCTCCTGCGGGCCCAGGGCTGAGGGCGGCGTCTCGACCCGCCTGTCTCACCGACCTGCTACTGCGGACGCCGATCCGCTCTCGGTGAACGAGCGTACTCCCTCGAGCCACTTCGCCATAGTTACTGCTATGCCTTCAGTGCCTCTCGGTCCGTGCGCCCGCTCACTGCGGCATCTCGACATCCGCGCTACGAAGCTCAGGTAGAGCAATGCGGGTCAAGTGCCCGGGCCGGGCTCGGTCCCTCGGGAGCCCGGCGAAAGGTGGGCACGCCGTCTCAGCAGCATCAGGTGCACGCAGACCGGCGCCAGGGCCGCGAGCAGGTGCTTCGCGCTATGGCCCCCGAGCACCTGCCCGGTGGCTTCGAAGACCGCGATGTCCGCCCATTCGGCGAGCTTGGCCGCTCCGTAGCAGGCGAGCCCGACGAGCAGCCAGGCGCGGTGGCTGTATCGGGCGGGAAAGAGGACGATCACCGCCGGAACCGCGATCAGGGGGGCGAGCTGCACCCAGACGTAGAGACGCAGGTCGTCGCTCCAGTGCCAGTAGACGACGCTGCCCGCCCCGAGGAGCAGCGCCGGTGCGAGGCCCCGGCGCTGGATGCGCGGCGCCACGTTCTCCGCGAGGATGGCGACGAAGAGGGCCGCACAGACGAAGCCGATCGCGAGGCGGTCCCATACCAGCGTGTCGTTGTTCGGAGAGAGGTGGTACCAGGCGGAGCCGAAGCCAAGCAGCACCATCGCCGCGAAGAACACCCGCCAGGAGAGGCGGGCCTCCTCCCCCTCCCAGCGCGCCGCGCCCGCGAGTCCCCACAGCCCCACCGCGAGGAAGACGAGGCTCGAGGTCACGTCCGCGAAGTTCGGGACGCCGAGAATGGTCCGGCGGTCCGCGAAGTCGTGATAGGCGAGGCTCTGGGGGATGGGGTTCAGGGACAGGAGGACCGCGAGTGGCGCGAGCAGGGCGACGGCGAGAACGCCCCGTTGCCAGCCGCTCTTCACGGTACCGTCAGAGGCGGGGAGGCGTGCTCCTGCAGAGTGCCGCCGATGAGAGCGGCCAGGCTCTGACACCAGCCCTCGCGGCGCATGTGGCCGGTGTGCGGACTCGCGATGTCCAGGAGGTCGCGGGCAACCTCCTGGACCGGGAAGCCGTTTCGCAGCATACGGCTCGCGAGCAGGGATACCGCGGCCAGGTACTCGTACAGCTCCAGATTCGCGCAGTTGAAGTAGACCTCGAAGGGCCTTCCGTCGCGATAGGAGATGGTGACGTCGATGACCACGTTGCCCGTCCGGTAGGGCATCCCGAGGCGCCGCGTCACCGAGGGGAGGCGGTGGGGACGTTCGTCGGCGATCGGCGGGCGTCCGTCTTCGACCACCTCGACCACGCCGCGGAACAAGGGCATCTGCGGTGTCCTGGACATGTCCACAGGATACCAGCTCCCGCCCCGGCGTCTCTCGCGCCGTCCCTTCGCGGACCAGGGTCGTCCCCTGCTCCGGTTCCTGATGGAAACGAGGGGCCGGGAGGGCGCTCGCCGCGCGCGACCGGGCCGATCGGCGGCATCAACGGGACCCGCGGGACACCCCGAGGGCACGAAGGAGAACGCTCCTGCCCACCCGGTGCGGATGATCGGCCAGCGTGGGATAGTCCTGGCTGCGGACACCGGGCGCGATCCCGGGACGGGGCGTGTCCGGTGTTCCCGCTTCGACCTGCCCGCCGTTCACCGCTCCCGTATCGAAGTCCGCCGGCCGCCGGTGTTCTCCGGCGCAGGCCCCTCGGCGGTCTCGCTCCGGTTGCCGGCGGGAAGCGCCGCTCAGGCGGGCGCGACGTCGAAGAGGCCGCGCTGGCGCGTATCCCGGGGCGGCGGCACGAAGCGGCTGCAGTCGGGTTCCGGGAGCCGGGGCTCGAAGCCGAGCCGCCGTCGCGCGGTGGCGAAGCGCCGTGAGATGAGGTCGGCGTACACCCCGGTCCCGCGCTGGCGATGGCCGAAGCGGGGATCGTTGTCACGGCCGCCGCGGCACTGGCGGATGATGCTCATGACGTGAGCGGCCCGCTCCGGGAAATGGGAATCCAGCCACTCCCGGAAGAGATCTTTCAGCTCATGGGGGAGCCGGATGAGGGTGTAGTGCGCGACCCTTGCTCCCGCTGCGCGGCTCGCCGCGAGGATGTCCTCGATCTCGGCATCGTTGATGCAGGGGATGACGGGTGCGACCAGCACTCCGGTGGGAATGCCCGCCGCGCTCAGGGTGCGGACCGCCTCCAGCCGGCGATTGGGCGATGCGGTGCGCGGTTCCATGATGCGCTTGAGCCCGTCGTCCAGCGTGGTGACGCTGACGATGGCGCTCGCGAGGCGGCGTTTCGCCATCGAGGCGAGGAGCTCCACGTCGCGCTCGATCAATGCGCTCTTCGTGACGATGCCCACCGGGTGCTGGCAGCGGTCCAGCACTTCGAGGATGCTGCGGGTAACGCCGAGCCGGCGCTCCACGGGCTGATAGGGGTCGGTGTTGGCGCCCAGCGCGATGGAGCTCGGCCGGTAGCCGGGGCGGGAGAGCTCGCGTTCGAGCAGCGCGGCCGCGTCCTTCTTGAAGAACAGCTTGGTCTCGAAATCGAGACCGGGGGACAGATCCAGCCAAGCGTGGCTGGGGCGGGCGTAACAGTAGATGCAGCCGTGTTCGCAGCCTCGGTAGGGATTGATGGACTGGTCGAAGTTGATGTCCGGCGACTGGTTGCGGGCGATGATGCTGCGCGCCGGATCGGGCCGGACCTCGGTCTCGAGGCGCGGCAGGGGGTCCTCCTCCCGTTCCCAACCGTCATCGAACGCACTCACCGTCTGCGACTGGTAGCGTCCGGCGGGATTGGACAGCGCGCCTCTTCCCTTGCGCGGGCCGGTGGGAGGGGCTGCCCTCCGGGACACCGATCAGCCTGTATTTACATACAGCATCATGCGTCGAAGCATACTCGAAACGGGGCCGGGAGGAAAGCGCGGGGCCGGCGCCCCCAGGACTGATTTTTGTTTTGGTTCGGGCGGTGCGTGAGGGGAGGTTGGCCCG
>CAYFYD010000124.1:0-9509 GCA_964347195.1 uncultured Ectothiorhodospiraceae bacterium | reverse complement strand
GGAACCAAACCCCAACCGCGGCGGGGGCACCCGGCAACCCGCCGTTTGAACACCCCCGCCCCCCCCCCCCCCGGTTTCCTCCAGACCCCGCATCGGCGGCGGCCGCTTCGGGGGGGCACCCGGCTGCGCTAACATCGACGTCAAGGTCACGGGGAGAACGCCATGGGACAGCCGATCTTCCAGGTCGACGCCTTCACCGACCGGCCCTTCACCGGCAACCCGGCCGGGGTCTGTATCCTGGAGGCCCCGCGCGACGAGGACTGGATGCAGCGGGTCGCACGCGAGATGAACGTGTCCGAGACCGCGTTCCTCGAGCGCCGGGCCGATGGCTTCGATCTGCGCTGGTTCACCCCGAAGCTCGAAGTCGACCTGTGCGGCCACGCGACCCTTGCGAGCGCCCACGTGCTCTGGCAGGAGGGCCACCTCGCTCCGGACGCGCGAGCGCGCTTCCACACCCGCAGCGGTCTGCTCGAGGCGAGCCGGCGCGGTGCCTTCATCGAGCTCGACTTTCCCGCCTACGCACCGCACCCGCTCGCCGCGCCCCCCGCGCTCGTACAGGCGCTTGGCGTCACCCCGCACGCGGTGGCCCGATTCGATGTCGGCTACCTGCTCGCCGCACTCGACCGCGAGGAGACGGTGCGCAGGCTCGAGCCGGACCTCGTCCGTCTCGCGACGCTGCCGGACCTGGCGGTAGCGGTCACCAGCCTCGCCTCCACTCCCGGTTACGACTTCGTCTCCCGGGTGTTCGCTCCGAACGCCGGCATCCCCGAGGACCCGGTCACCGGATCGACCCACTGCTGCCTGGGACCCTTCTGGTGCCAACGGCTCGGACAGGATGTGTTTACCGCCTACCAAGCGTCGGAACGTGGGGGCGTGGTGCGCGTGCGCGTCGAGGGCGGGCGGGTGCGTCTGGGCGGACAGGCGGTCACGGTGCTGCGCGGGACGCTGGTCTGAGCTTCGGGCGGTGCGCGTTGACAACCCGAACGGGGCGTCGTTAGCCTGGATTCCTGCGCCCTCGCGGCGCATCGCGTGTCTCGTCTCTACGAGGAGGGGGCTGTGAAGACACGTGCATCCCGGCGCGCGCACGATGATGCACGGGGCCCGCTTCCCGGCATCCGCTCCGCTCGGGCGCTGCCTCCGCGGCGGCCGGCAATGCCGGGATCCGGCGGCCCCCTCACGAGACGGCGACCGCATTGCCCGAGCACGTCCGTAGTACAGGAGACCATCATGAGATTCAAAACGGCCGGTCCGCATCCGCTTTCGATCCTGCTCACGGCGGCGCTGATCTCCGCCCTCTTCGTCGCGTCCGGGACCGCCGCCGCGTCGGAGGAGCCGAAGTACGGCGGCACCCTGGTGTTCGCGCTGCCCCCGAACTCCATATCGCTCGACCCGCCCTTCCAGCTCGGCGACCCCGACGTCTTCATCACCCAGGCGACGTATGACAACCTGCTCATGGTCCAACCCGACCTCTCCGTCAAGCCGGAGCTGGCCACCTCCTGGGAGCACGACGAGGACCTCACTTCCTACACCTTCCACCTGCGCCGGGGGGTGAAGTTCCACCACGGGAAAGAGTTCAAGGCGGAGGATGTCGCATTCACCTTCCAGCGGCTCCTGGACCCCGAGCTGGACTCTCCGGCCCGGTCCATATTCGAAGTCATCGAGGAGATCGTCGTCATCGACGACTACACCGTGCGCTTCGACCTCGCCTCCCCCAACGGGTTCTTCCCGGAGTCCCTGTCGATCTTCCAGGCGCGGATCGTGCCCTCCGACGTGGACGTCGAGCGGCTGACGCTCGAAGAGTTCGGCACCGGGCCCTTCATGCTCGCGGAGTACCTGCCGAACGAACGCGCGACGCTGGTGCGGAACCCCGACTACTGGGAGGAGGGAAAGCCCCACCTGGACGAGCTCGTCATGCTGAACATCAGCGAGGTGGCCTCCCGGGACGAAGCGCTCAAGAGCGGCGATGCGGACATCGTGTACCAGTTGAGTCCGCAGAGCATCCCCGGTCTCGAGGCCCATCCCGACACCACGGTGCTGAAGGCGACGAGCTTCTCCTACATCGGCTTGCCGATGCCCACCGACGTGGCGCCCTTCGACAACGAGCTGGTCCGCAGGGCGATGCAGGCCGCGACGGACCGCCAAGCCATCAACCAGGCGGCGCTGCTGGGGCTCGGCGTCATCGCCCGCGACCACCCCATTCACCCCGACCATCCGGTGTTCGCCCCGCAGCACGCCCCTCCTGACTACGACCCCGAGCTCGCTGCATCGCTTCTGGCGCAGGCCGGGTACCCGGACGGGATCGACGTCACCCTGCACACCGCGGACATCGGAACCGGGACGATCGAGCTGGCGGTGGCGTACAAGGAGAGCGCCGCGCCCGCGGGCATTCGGGTCCACATCAAGCGCCACCCCTCGGAGGGATGGTTCGACAACGTGTGGAACAACGGGCTCTTCACCGTCGTGAATTGGTTCGGCCGCAGTCCGGACCAGGCGCTGAGCGTCCAGATCCACAGCGATTCCGCCTGGAACGCGACGAACTACCGGAACCCGGTGGTCGACGAGCTGATCGAACGGGCCCGGGCGCAGGACCTCGAGGGTCAACGGGAGAGCTACGGAGAGATCCAGCGCATTCTGATCGATGACGTGCCGCGCATCTCGGTCGCCTTCACGCCGTGGCTCTACGGCGCGCGCAGCGACGTGCGCGGCGTCGCCCCCCATCCCCTGGGCTGGCCGCTCGTCCAGGACGCCTGGCTCGACGAGTAGCGCGAAGACCGGGGCGTCGCCCGTTCGCGGGGGCGACGCCCTCGTCGTTTCCGCCCCGCCGGCCGTCGATCCGATGTTGCGCTTCCTCACCGTACGCCTCAGCCTGATCGCGCTCACCCTGGTGACGGTCTCCCTGGTCATCTTCCTCATCACCGAGATCCTGCCCGGCGATGTGGCGACGCGGAGACTCGGGCAGTTCGCAACCGAGCAGAGTGTCAAGAAGCTGCGCGAGGAGCTGGGCCTGGACCGTCCCGCCGCCGAGCGTTACCTGCACTGGATCGGAGGCGCGGTGCGGGGCGACTTCGGCGACTCCCTGGTGCAGAGGCGCCCCGTTGCCGACATCGTGCAGCACCGCCTGTGGCCCTCCATATACCTTGCAGTGTTCGCCTTCCTCGTCGCGGTCCCCTCGGCGGTGCTCGCCGGGATATGGGCGGGAGTGCGTCCGGACACCAGAGGCGACCGCATCGCCAGCACCGTCGCCATGGTGGGGATATCGCTGCCGGAGTTCGTGACCGGGTTGCTGCTCATGCTCCTCTTCTCCTCCACGCTGGGCCTCCTGCCCTCCACCAGCACCATCCCCCGGGGCGGGACACCGTTGACGAACCCGCAGATCCTGGTGCTGCCGACCCTCACACTCACCGCTCTGCTCTTCGCCTACGTCATGCGGATGACGCGGGCGGCGGTGATCGAGGTGATGGAGTACCCCTACGTGCGTACGGCGATCCTGAAGGGCCTTCCGATGAGGAGGGTCCTGTTTCGGCACGTCGTGCCCAACGCGATGCTTCCCACCATCAGCGTGGTGGCCGCCAATGCCGGGTGGCTGCTGGGCGGGCTCATCATCGTCGAGAACGTGTTCGCCTATCCAGGGCTCGGGCAACTGCTGCTGTCGTCGATCCTCACGCGGGACACGCCCCTGCTCCAGGCCGTGACCCTGATCGTGGCCGGGACCTACGCCGTGGGCAACCTGCTCGCGGACATCAGCTACGCGGTCCTGGACCCCCGGATAAGGTTGGCGTGAGGGGGGCTGGCCTCAGTGCCCGGGACTGAGTCCGGCACCGGGGCGCGTCGTGCCGCCGGCGCGCTGCTGGCGGCCTCGGGCCGGGGGCTCCGCCGCTTCTTCCGGCTCGCGTCGGGGACGGGCGCGGCGCGGATCGGGCTGTGCATCGTGACGATTCACGTCGTCGTGGCGATGTTCGGGTCCTGGCTCGCGCCGTACCCGCCCAACGAATTCCATCTCCAGAACGCGGGGGAGCATCAGCTCGTCGGGCCCTCCTCGCTGTACTGGCTGGGGACCGACCAGTACGGGCGCGACGTCTTCAGTCGGGTGCTGTCCGGTGCGGGCTCGCTGATCTCGATCGCGCTGTCCGGCGCGGTGCTCGGCATCCTTCTCGGCACGGTCGCAGGCATGGGCAGCGGCTACCGGGGAGGCCGGGTGGACGAGGCGGTGATGCGCATCATGGACGGGCTGATGGCCTTCCCGTCGCTGCTGCTCGCCCTGCTCGTGCTGTCGACCCTGGGCGACCGGCCGGTGCCCTGGGAGTGGCTCGCGCCGTACTGGGAGCCGGTGCTGATCGTGGGCACGGTCGGCGTGGTCTTCATGCCCGCCGTGGCGCGGGTGATGCGGAGCGTCACCCTGAAGGCGAAGAACCAGGAGTTCGTGATGAACGCCCGCCTGCGGGGAGAGTCCGGGGTCTACATCGTGTTCTGCGAGATCCTGCCCAACGCGATGACGGTGCTGGCGGTGGAGCTCTCGGTACGCTTGAGCTACTCGATCCTCATCGTGTCTTCCCTGGGATTCCTCGGCCTCGGCGTTCAGCCGCCCTCTCCCGACTGGGGGCTCATGATCAGCGAGAGCCGCCGCTTCATCGGCGCCGCGCCGTGGATGACCCTGGCGCCGGCCGGGGCGGTCGCCTCGCTGGTGGTGGGCGTCAATCTGCTGACCGACGGCATGAGGCAGGCGAGCCGGCTGCCGCAGGAGACCGCCCGATGAAGGGCCCTCGAAGCGATGGAGGCCCGCTGCTGCACGTGGAGCGGCTCGCCGTCACCTTCTTCACGCCACGGGGCACGGTCCGCGCGCTTCGAGACGCTTCCTTGCAGGTACATCGCGGCGAGCTGGTGGGCCTCGTGGGCGAATCGGGATGCGGCAAGTCGACCATCGCGTTCGCGGTGATGGGCTATCTGCCGGGTGCGGCGCGGGTGGAAGGCCGGATACTCTTCGAAGGCCGGGACCTCGCCGGCCTGGAAGCCTCCGAGCTGCGGCATCTGCGGGGCAACCGCATCGCGATGGTGTATCAGGATCCCGCCATGTCGCTCAATCCCACCATGCGGGTGGGGCCGCAGATCGAGGAGGTACTGCGCTCGCACCGGGGCGACGACCCGCGGCAGGCCCGCCGCCGGACCGCCGAGCTCTTCGAAAGCGTGCAACTGCCCGACCCCGATGCGACGGCCATGCGCTACCCCCACCAGTTGAGCGGAGGCCAGCAGCAGCGGGTCGTCATCGCGATGGCCCTGGCCTGCGAGCCCGACCTGCTGATCATGGACGAGCCGACGACCGGTCTGGACGTCACGACGGAGGCGGCCATCCTGGAGCTGGTGCAGGGTCTGAAGCGGCACATCAACGCCGGCATCCTGTACGTGAGCCACAACCTGGGAGTGGTCGCGGCCGTTGCCGACCGCGTCGTCGTGATGTACGCGGGCCAGACGGTGGAAGAGGCCCCGGTGCGGGACTTGTTCAAGGAGCCCCGGCATCCCTACACCGCCGGGCTGCTTCGCTGTGTCCCCATGCCGCCGGGGGAGGCGGGACCCACGCTCCGGCTCAGCCGCATTCCGGGCACCGTGTTCCCGGCGGGCGAGCCCTCGCCGGCTGCCTGCCTGTTCTCGTCGAGGTGCCCCCTCGCCCGCACGGCGTGCCTGGACACGGCGCCGCCGATGGCCTCCGTGGGTGCCGGGCACCGGTCACGCTGCCTGCGCCCGGCCGATGTCGCCCTCGCGCTCTGGGGAGAACGCAGGCCCGTCGAGGAGGAGGAACGCGGGCCGCGCGAGCCGGTGCTGGCGGCAAAGCGCTTGCGCCACGCCTATGGCCGCCCGCGACGGAAGTACCTCCTCTTCGGCCCCCCGGTCGGCGCCCCGGTACGCGCCGTCACCGGCGTCGACTTCGAGGTGGGTCGGGGGCGGACCCTCGGCATCGTGGGCGAGAGCGGCTCCGGCAAGACCACCGTGGCCCGGGCCGTCGTCGGGCTCGTGCCCCGGGACCACGGAGAGCTGCGCCTGCACGGCGAGCACCTCGCGCCGGGGGTCGAGCGCCGCACCCGCGCCCAGCGGGCCGCGGTGCGCATGGTGTTCCAGAACCCCACCGCGTCGCTGAATCCCAAGCGTGCCATCCGGCACGCCATCGTCCGGGCATTGCGCAAGTTCTCCGGCCTGGGTCGGCAGGAGGCCCGCGCGCGGGCCGAGGAGCTGATGCGGGCGGTCGGACTGAACCCCGCCTATCTCGACCGTCTCCCGGGGGAGCTGAGCGGCGGTGAGCAGCAGCGGGTGGCCCTGGCCGCGGCCTTCGCCGCCTCGCCCGACATCATCGTCGCCGACGAGGCGGTCTCCGCCCTGGACGTCTCGGTCCAGGCCCAGGTGCTGAACCTGCTGCGTGCACACCAGAAGGAGACGGACACGTCCTATGTGTCCATCGGCCACGACCTCGGCGTCGTGCGCTATCTTTCCGACGACATCCTGGTGCTCTACGCCGGACACGTCGCCGAGTCGGGGCCGGCCGAGAAGGTGCTCATGCCCCCCTTCCACCCCTATACCGAGGCGCTGATGTCGGCGGTGCCCGTCCCCGATCCGGACGCCGAGCCGGCGGCAATCCGCCTCCCGGGCACCGTGCCCACCCTGCGCGCCGAGCTCCCGGGCTGCTTCTTCGCGAAGCGGTGCCCCCGCAAGCTCGGGCCCGAATGCGACCGGGTTCCGCCCCCGGCCCGTGCGACACCCGGCGCGGACCACGTGATCCGCTGCCACATTCCCCTGGACCAGTTGGCGCGCTTGCAGGACGCGGGCCGGGCCGCCAACTGAAGAGTCGCCATGGGCGGCGGCACCGCCCCATTCGCAAAGTCTACCGTCCATGAGTGTCAAAGGTCCGCTACGGCAACTCGTCGCGTCCTTTCTCTTCGCCTTCGTCATCTCGCTCGACGAGCTCACCGTCGCCCTCTTCGTGAGCGGCGGGCAGACCCCCACCCTGCCCAGGCAGATGTGGGTGGACTCGATCTTCAAGCTGAACCCGATGGTGGCCGTGGTCTCCACCGTGGTGCCGGTCTTCGTCACCTCCCTCATCCTCGTCGCGGAGCTCGCACGCGCCGTTCCGGGAAGGTGACGGGATAGCCCGGCGATCGGGCTATCGACGCATTGCGATGGTCTCGATCTCGATCTCGGCCCCGGGCAGGGAGAAGCCCGGCAGGGGCACCCCGGTGGAGGCCCCGGCCGGCTCGCGATAGAACGAGGAGCGCAGGCGCTGGTTGGCGACGATGTCCTCGGCCCGCGCCGCGCCGAGATAGAAGCTGGTCTGCTTCACCATGTCGTCGAGCTCGAGCCCGAAGGCGGCGAGGTCCGCCCGGGTGTGCGCGACCGCGAGCCGGGTCTGCGCGTCGAGATCGCCGCGATGCCGGACCTCGCCGCCCTCGTCCAGGGGCGGGTGCCCGCCGAGGAACACGAGGTCTCCGCAGGCGAGCGCGCGCGGGAAGGGCAGCGCCGCCGGCCAGCGCCAGCCGGCGGGCGCCGGGGCGCGCTCGCGCGGCACGGACCGGCCGGCCGCCCAGCCCCACAGCCGCACCTCCGACGAGGGACCGAGCGCGGGGGTCGGCAGCGCGCTCAGGACCGGGGCGTCCTCGTCGAACGCGGACCCGAGCCCCTCGACGACGCGCCGCCAAGCCGTGCCGGAAGCGTCCGCGCGATACCAGGCGTTGAGCTTGACCAGGCTCGAGAGCCCTTCGCCCGCCGCGGCGAGCATACGCTTCACTCTCTCGATCCCCTCGCCGGACGTGGCCGCGTCCACCGCCCCCGTCCACAGGTGCTCCCCGCAGCGCACCCCGTGGGAGAGCGTATCGGGGAGGGGCGTTGCGTCCTCGACTCTGAAGCACTCGCGGGGCGGCGCTCCGCCCTGCGCTCCGAGGCAGGCCACCGCCTCGATCTCGACCATCATCCCGGGGAGCGCGAGACAGGGCAGAGGGACCAAGGCGAGCACCGGTCCCCGCCCCGGCGGCACCCGGCCGATCTCCTTCAAGTGGCGACCGATGGCGGCCACGAGCGCAGTCTCGTCTCCCGGGGGGGCGGCGTGGTACGCGGTGAGGCTCACCACGTCGCGCAGGCTTGCGCCGAACCCGGCCAGCACCCGCTCGATGTGCCCGATCACCACCTCGGTCTGCGCCGGAAGCTCCCCGACGCGCTGCGGCTCCCCGGTGGGGTCCTTGTCCACCTGCCCCCCCAGGAAGGCGAACCCGCCGCAGCGCACCCCGTGCTTGAATGCGAGATGGTGGTACCAGTCCCAATGGCCTTCGGGCCAGGAGTAGCTACGCGGGTTCAATTGACGAGCCTCCGTCTCGCGGTGGTGGTTGCCCGGCAACCAGACATGTGGGCGAGCACGAGCGGAGCGCTCTCAGGATCGTCTTCCTCCGATGGTGCAAAGGAGAGGAGAAGCCCTCCGGTGTTCGAACGAAGGTAGTCGTAGCCGGTGGTGCACCGCGGACCTTCTCGCCGGACGATGCCGTCGATGATCTCGGCAATGGGCTCTCCCTGCGCGTCGCGGAAATCGTCGGGACCCAGATCGGCGATTCTCGATCGGCCCTCACGGCGGCGTCGGCCCGGGCGGCATCCTCGAGCGCACGTTCCGCGCAGACGCCGAGGAAGGCGTTCAGCTTGGGGTTGTGTCTCTCGATGCGATCCAGGCAGGCGCGGGCCGTCTCCACCGACGACATCCCTCCGGTGCGGATCGCCGCGGCAATCTCCTTCGCGTTCATGACTCCCGGGCTCCCTTCATGCTCGAACGACCTGTGGCCTACCGTCGAAGTCTGCGATACTCCTCGCTCGCCTCCCGCAACGATGGCGGAACCGGTTCACGGAGTCGCTGCGCCCCGTGGCACATGGTGTACAGGCGTTTCGCAAGCTCGGCACAGTCTCGCTCACGTCGCAACTTCGGGTATGCGTCACATTCGTTGACATCCGATCCGTCAAGATATTCCAGCCATGTCTCGATGTTCCTGCGTGGGACGATCACGAGAACCGGATCCGCGTCATTTCTTCGCTGAACCCCTCGGCGATCGCACTCCGTGTGCAACTGAGCGCGGCGGGTTTCCGTTGGATTGCGGTCCGCGTCCGTGACAACGATCAGGTACGCGCCTTGCACCTCTCGAATGGCTCGCAGCTCATCGGGATAACGTTTCCGCACCCATTGGTCGCCTGCCTGCCCGCCGCCTGGAAGCGGAAGGGTCCGGATGTCTCGACCGTCGAACTTCCGGTGTTTCAGAAAGCGGCGGACGAATGCCTCGGTCTGCTTGTCCTCGCATAGCAGAATGACGCGGACTCGACTCACCTCTCCCATCCCCGGGCGATCGTCTCCGACAGGGAGAGTCCGTCTATGGTGCGGTCCGGCTCGGTGCAGACCCGGACCGGGCCGATCCCCTCCCGGTAGAACCATCTGCCACCGGCTCCCGCCATGTAGTCGATAGTCACGGGATGATGAGAGACGACGACCACCTGCTCGAGTG
>CAYFYD010000123.1:0-9519 GCA_964347195.1 uncultured Ectothiorhodospiraceae bacterium | reverse complement strand
TGCCACGCGACAGATGCGACAAAGGATGGCTTCCATGACCCATGCCGAGCGTGCAGGCGCGAGTGTCCGGGCCCAGCCGCTGTCCCGGGAGCACATGCCGAAGGACCATGCGATATCGCTCGCCTCCTGTACCGGGAGGGGGACCGAGAACGAGAAACGCATCCCGGACGACTTCGGGCCGAGGCAGTCGATGCGCGGCTTCGAAGAGACCTACCGCAACATCATCGACTACATCGTCCGCATCACCTACCGCATCTGGGAAGACCGGGACGTCGAGTACATCGGCACCACCTACTCGGAGGACTCCCACGTCTATGACGACTACGGACTTCAGCTCGGCAGCCGGAAGATCATCGACGATACCTACCACACCACCGGAGCGTTCTCGGACATCGAGCTGATCGCGGACGAGATCGTCTGGGCCGGCGACGACGAAGTGGGGTTCCACACCTCCCACCGCACGCTGATCCGCGGCACCAACGACGGTGACAGCAACTACGGGCCGGCGACGCACCGGGGGGTGGACGTGCTGGTGATCGCCAACTGCGTCTCGCTCGAGAACCGGATCTTCCTGGAGCATGTCTGCTACAACACCTCCGGCATGCTGCTCCAGCTCGGCCTGGACCTCGACGCCGCCGTGGCCGGGCTGCTCGATACGCCGCCGGCGGGATGGCCCCGGAGCGCCGGCACCTGGAAGGGACTGATCGACGCGGCGCGTCCGGAGAGGCCGATAAGCGCGAGCGCTCCCATCGAGGGCTTCGACGTGGACCGCTTCCTCCGGGCCGACTTCGATGCGGCGTGGATGCGTCGCGACCACGCGGCCTTCGAAGCCGCCCGCGCCCCGGGCTTCGTGGGCCGGGGCCCCTCCAACCGGGTCTTCTCGGGGGCGCCGGCCTATCGCCGCTTCATCGCGTCGCTCAGCCGTGCGTTCCCGGATCTGGAGCTGCAAGTGGACGAGGTCTACTGGATGGGGAACGACCGGGAGGGGTACCGGAGCGCGGCCCGATGGAGCGCGCTCGGAACCCATGCGGGAGAGGGCCCCTGGGGACCGCCGACCGGTCGCGAGGTACAGATCTGGGGCATCGCCCAACACGAGATCGAAGGCGGACGGATCGCGCGCGAATGGCTGCTCTTCAACGAGCTGGACCTGATGATGCAGATCGCGGCCGCCCGCGGGTAGAGAAGCAAGGGAGAACCCAAGTGACGGATTTCCAGACCAACAAGGCGCTGGTGCTGCGTTTCTACGACGCGCTCGACGCGGCGTCGGGCGACGACCTCGGCGAGGTCCTGAAACGCTACACCGCGGATGGATACCACTTTCGGGGCATGCATCCCTTCTACGAGCAGTGGAGCGCCGAGGCCACCGCCGAGGTGTTCTGGAAGCCCTTTCGCGCCGCGATCGGACCGATCCAGAGGCGCCAGGACATCTTCATGGCGGGCGTCAACGAGATCGACGGCACCGAGTGGGTGTGCAGCATGGGACATCTCATGGGGCTCTTCGACCGGGAGTGGCTGGGCATCCCGCCCTCCCGCAAGATGACCTTTCTGCGCTATGTGGACTTCAACCGCGTCACGGAGGGTCGCATCAGCGAGACCGCGCTGTTCTGCGACGTGCTCGGCGTGATGAGGCAGGCGGGCCTGAACCCGCTGCCCCCGGCGACCGGGGCGGAGCTCCTGACCCCGGGGCCGCGCACCCATGACGGTCTCCTCTTCGACGCGCAGGACCCGGTGGAGACCACCAGGACCCTCGCGCTCGTGAACCGGATGAAGGACGACCTGGTGTCTTCCGACATGGAGTCTCCCCAGGACGACCTCGCGCGGACCTGGCATGACGACATGATCTGGTTCGGACCCTCCGGCATCGGGGCGGCTTACACCATCGAGCGCTACCAGGAGCAACACCAGGGGCCCTTCAGAGCGGGCCTCGCGGACATCACCTTCCACGGGCACGTATGCCGCTTCGCCGAGGGCAGGTACGCGGGCTGGTTCGGGTGGCCGAACCTGACCATGAGGCCCCGGGGGAGCTTTCTGGGCATGCCCGCGTCCGGGCGAGAGGTGGAGATGCGTGTCGTCGACATGTACCGCAGAGACGGCGACAAGCTGGCGGAGAACTGGATCTTCATCGACCTGCTGTACTTCCTGAAGCAGCAGGGGCTCGACGTCCTGGAGCGCACGCGGCGCATCGTGCGCCGATGACCCGCCATGGCCGTGATCACGCTTGAAAACGTCTCCAAGCGCTGGGGCTCCTTCGTGGGAGTGGCCGGGTTCGACCTGAGCGTCGCGGACCGCGAGTTCCTCGTGCTTCTGGGCCCCTCGGGCTGCGGAAAGACCACGACGATGCGCATGATCGCGGGCCTCGAGGACCCGACCGAGGGCACCATCCGCATCGGCGACCGGGTAGTGAACGATCTGGAGCCGAAGGACCGGGACGTCGCCATGGTGTTCCAGAGCTACGGCCTGTACCCGAACATGAACGTCTACGAGAACATCCGCTTTCCCCTCAAGGTGCGCAAGGTTCCCAAGGACACGCACGACGCCCGCGTGCGGCGCGCGGCGGAGATGGTGGAGCTCGTTCCCTTCCTCCACCGCCTGCCGCGCGAGCTCTCCGGCGGCCAGCGCCAGCGGGTGGCGCTCGCGCGGGCGATCGTCCGCCAGCCCACGGTGTTCCTGATGGACGAGCCGCTCTCCAACCTCGACGCCAAGCTCCGGGTCTCGACGCGTGTACAGCTCAAGCATCTCCAGCACGAGCTCGCGGTGACGACGATCTACGTCACCCATGACCAGATCGAGGCGATGACCCTCGCGGACCGGGTCGTGGTGATGAACAAGGGGGTGATACAGCAGATCGGCACCCCGACCGAGATCTACGACCGGCCGGCCAACCTCTTCGTCGCGGGCTTCATCGGGTCTCCGGCCATGAACCTGATGGACGGAGCGCTCGCCAACGGCACCTTCAGCGCGGACAACGTGTCGATCGCCGGCTTGCCGGGACCGGATCAGCGCGTGACCCTGGGCTTCCGGGCGGAGGACGCCGCGCTCGTCGCATCGGGCGGAGCGATCAACGCACCGCTCTACACTCTCGAGCTCCTCGGCGATGCGACCATGATCACGGTACGGGCCGCGGGCACCTTCGTCGCCGTCAAGGCGCCCAAGGACTACCGGGCCGGGATCGGCGACCCCGTCTCGATCGCCGTTCCTGCCGCCGCGTGCCACCTCTTCGATACGCAGACCACGGCCAAGGTCGAGGGGTACTGACGCGGCCCCCCGCTTGGCGCCCGGGAGGAGAGACAGATGTCCATACCGATCTCGCACTCGCTCTCTCGCAGGGCACGCCGCGGCTGCGCTTCCCCGGCAGGGACGGACGGGGCCCGGATCGAGGACGGGCTCGCCCCTCCCGTACCGCGCAGCGCCGCCCCGGCGCACCGCTCCCGGCCGAAGTGAGCGGAACGGGGGAGACATGAAGGGATCGAGACCCGAGCAGGCCCCGCTCACGCGGGACAACGACCTGTCGAAGACCGAGGAGACGCGCCGCGTCATCGAGGCGATGGTGGACGCCTTGAACGACCACCGTATCGACGACATCGGAGCGTTCTTCTCCGAGCGCTTCCGGTGGATGGGCAACGCCGGCTGCGGAACGAAGATCGGCCTGCGCGCGTTCCAGGACCACTGGCAGCGTCCTTTCCAGGCGGCCTTCGCCGACAAGACCGCGATCGACGAGGCGCGCCTCGTTCTGGGGGAGTGGGCGGCATCCTTCGGCCGGCAGGAGGCGGTCCACGCGGGCGAGTTCATGGGCATCGCGGCGACCGGCAAGCGGGTGGAGATCCGCTACATGGACTTCTGGAAGGTCCGGGACGGCAGGATCGTCGACAACTGGGTCATGGTCGACTTCGCCCACGTGATGCGCCAGCTCGGAACGGACCCCTTCAATGGGGAAGGCTGGGAGGCCTACGACGAGGGACGACGGGCGCCGCCGGCGCCGAAGCCGCCGCGGGAGGCGGAATGACGACCTGCCGCGGGCGGCGGCGAGGCGCGTTCCCGCCCGGCGCAACGCCGCCGGAGTGATGGATGGTCACCTCGCTGGACGTCGCGCGCAGGGCGGGAGTGAGCCAGTCCGCCGTCAGCCGGGTCTTCACCCCCGGCGCCTCGGTCTCCAGGAACATGCAGGATCGCGTCCTGAAGGCGGCGGCCGAGCTCGGCTACCGCCCCAATGCGCTCGCCCGCTCGCTCATTACCGGGCGCAGCTACATCATCGGCCTGGTCGTCACGTACCTCGACAACGGGTTCTATCCGGTGGCGCTCGAGAAGCTGTCGAAGGCCCTCCAGGAACGGGGGTACCGCGTCCTCGTCTTCATGGCGCCGCAGAGCACGGACAACGTCGATGAGGTGCTGAGCGAGATCCTTGACTACCAGGTGGACGGGATAGTCCTGGCGTCGGTCGCGATGTCCTCGAGCATCGCGGCCCGCTGCGATGCCGCGGGGGTGCCGGTGCTGCTGTTCAACCGCACCCAGGACGACCTGCGCTTCTCCGCCGTCACCACGAACAACCGCGGCGGTGGCCACGCGCTCGCGGGGTTCCTGCTCGCGGGAGGCCACGAGCGGATCGCCTACATCGCCGGATGGGAGGGCGCTTCGACCCAGCGCGACCGCGAAGCGGGCTTTCGGGAGGGGCTGGCGGGCGCGGACAAGGCCCTCTTCGACCGTGCGGTGGGGGACTACCGTTTCGAGGGCGCGCAGGCCGCCACCCGCCGGATGTTCGCGGGAAAGCCGCGGGCGGAGCGGCCGGACGCGGTCTTCATCGCCAACGACCACATGGCGATCGCCGCCATGGACGTGCTGCGCCACGAGCTCGGCCTCCGCGTGCCCGAGGACGTCTCCGTCGTCTCCTTCGACGACGTTCCCCAGGCCGCCTGGCCCTCCTACGGGCTGACCACCGTGCATCAGAGCGCATCGCGCATGGTCGAGGCGACGGTGGAAGCGCTGATGGCGCGTATCGAGGAAGGTGACGAGAGCCCGCGCCGGGTCGAGATAGAAGGCACGCTCATCGTGCGCAGCTCCGCGCGCATTCCGCGAGGGTACGTGCGGGGGGACGAGCGCGGAGGAGGGGAGGGGGACCGTGGGTCGGGCTGAGTGCGCGTGCCGGGATGCCGGCGGACACGGCCGGCCATGAAGGGCTTCGACCCGCGCTTCGGCGATCTCCCCGAGTACATACTCGGGGTGACCCGGACGATCTGGGAGGATCGGGGGATCGCCACCCTGTACCGCTACTACGCCGAGGACGTCGTGGTGCGCTCGCCCGCTTCCGTCACGGTCGGCAACCGGAGCGTCATCGCCGCCACCCTGGCCACGCTCGCCGAGCTCCCGGACCGGACCCTTCTCGGCGAGGACGTGATCTGGAGCGGTGACGAGGACGCGGGGTTCCTGTCTTCCCACCGGATCCTCTCCACCGCGACCCATCTCGCGGGCGGAGTCCACGGCGCGGCGACGGGAGAGCGCCTCCGCTACCGGGCCATCGCGGACTGCTACGCGAAGGAGAACCGGATCGCGGACGAGTGGCTGGTCCGGGACGAGGGCGCGATCCTGCGCCGGCTCGGCACGGATCCGAAGCGCCACGCCGCCGAGCGCATCGAGAGCGAAGGCGGTCCGCAGCGCTGCATCCGACCCTTGACCCCCGACACGGACCGGGAAGGCCCCTACCGGGGAGGCGGCAACGACAGCGAGTGGGGGATGCGTTACGCCGCGCTCCTCACCCGCATCATGCAGGCCGACATGGCCGCGATCTCCGCCGAGTACGATCGCGCGGCGCACCTGGAGCTGCCCGGCGGCGACACCGGCCACGGCCGGCCCGACGCGGACCGCTTCTGGATGGGGCTGCGCGCCGCCTTCCCGTCCGCGCACTTCCGGATCGACCACCGGATCGGCCGCGACGACCCGATGATGCCCCCGCGGGCGGCGCTGCGATGGAGCCTCCGGGGCGCACACGACGGGTGGGGTGCGTTCGGGGCCCCCACGGGGGCAGCGGTGTACGTCCTCGGGATGAGCCACGCGGAGTTCGGCCCCCGAGGTCTGCGCCGCGAGTGGGTGCTCTACGACGAGACCGCGATCTGGAAACAGATCCTGTTGCACACCGGGTGATCCCGTGACGGCAGCGCAGAGGCGGACCCGGATCGACGCGGCCGGACCGAGAGGCGTCTCTCGCCCCGGGCGGTGCGCATGAGCAAGCCCGGGACGCAGGTCGGGATCGTGCGCTACGGTGAGCTCGAACCCTGCCGCACCGCGTTCATCGACGCTCATACGCCGCGCTCCGACGCGAAGGAGAACTTCGCCATCGTCGGCGCCGGAGTCTCCGAGAGCGCGCAGCAGCACGTCCACATCGAGGAGACGCCCGGCTTCAACATCGGCGCCGCCGGACAGCCGCCGCACTGTCGCAACTCCCTGCACGTGCATCGCACCGCCGAGGTGTTCTTCGTCCACAAGGGACGCTGGCGTTTCTTCTGGGGCCTCCGGGGCACGGCGGGCGATCTGGTGCTCGAAGAGGGCGACATCTTCGATATCCCGACCGGGATCTTCCGGGGCTTCGAGAACGTCGGCACCGACTACGGACTGCTCATGGCCATCCTCGGGGGCGACGACGCCGGCGGCGGCGTGATCTGGGCCCCGCAAGTCATCGAGGAAGCGAAGGCGCACGGCCTCGTCCTCGCGCAGACCGGCCGGCTCTACGACACCACGAAGGGCGAACGCCTGCCCGCCGGCGTCGAGCCCATGCCGTGCCTGAGCGAGGAGGACCTCGAGCGCTTCGCGGAGCCGCCGGTCGAGGCGCTCGTGCCGGCCTATGTGGGCCGCTACCAGGACCTGATGGCGCGGTCCTCGAAGCGCCCCGCTCGCGTGATCGGCGTGGAGGGGGCGCTGATCCGCGACCGGCCCGGCTTCGAAGTGGACTTCCTCTCCCGCCCTTCGATCCCGCCCGACCCCTACTGCGTCGACCGCCACGAGGTGCTGATGGTCCATCGCGGCCACTGGAGGCTCACTTGGGCCGACGGCGAGACGGTGCTCGCTCCCGGCGATACCTGCATCGTGCCCCCGGGTCTCGAGCGCAGCCTGGGGTGCGCGATGTCGGGCGAGTCCGCTCTGTTCCGGGTCCGCGGTACCGGCGATCCCGCCGGGCCGACCTGGAGGCCCTGATCCGTGTGCCCGCGGCACTGAAAGTCCTCCGCCTCGCAGCTTTCGCCAGGAGAACCCGCATGTCCCGGATCCGCACCACCCATGTCGGCTCCCTGCCCCGCAGCCGGGAGGTCGTCGATCTCCTGTTCGCGCGGGAGCGCGGCGAGTCCTGCTCCCGGGAAGCCTTCGACGCCGCGATGACGAACGCGGTCTCGGAGACCGTCAGGAAGCAGGTGGACGCAGGGCTCACGGTCGTCTCCGACGGCGAGACCTCGAAGATCTCCTACGCTACGTATGTGAAGGACCGTTACACGGGCTTCTCGGGCGACAGTCCGCGCCACCCCCCGGCCGACCTCGAGCGCTTTCCCCGCTTTCTGGAGCGCATCGCCCGGGAAGGGGGCACCCCGCGCTACGCACGGCCCCGATGCACGGGGCCGGTGGCGGCGAAGGGCGACGCCGAGCTGCAGAGGGACATCGCGAACCTCGGGGCGGCTCTCGCCACCCACCGCGCGCCGCGAGGCTTCATGAACGCCCCCTCCCCGGGTGTGGTCGCCCTGTTCCTGCCGAACGCCTTCTACCCTTCGCGAGAGGCATACCTCGCGGCCCTCGCCGACGCGCTGAAGCCCGAGTACGATGCGATTGTCGCTGCCGGTCTCGACCTGCAGATCGACTGCCCCGACCTCGCGCTGTCGCGGCACATGCGGTTCAGCGAGCTCTCCGACGAGGCCTTCGTGAAGATTGCCGCGACCCACGTCGAGGTCCTCAACCACGCGCTGCGCGACACCGAGGCGGCCCGGGTGCGCGTGCACATCTGCTGGGGCAACTACGAGGGGCCGCACGTGTGCGACATCGCCATGAACAAGATGTTCTCCACCCTCATGTCGGTGCACGCCCGACAGGTGCTCTTCGAGGCGGCCAACCCCCGCCATGCCCACGAATGGACGGTGTTCCGGGACCGCCGAAGCGAGATCCCCGACGACATGGTCCTCGCACCCGGCGTCATCGACACCACCACCAACTTCGTCGAGCATCCCGAGCTCGTGGCCGAGCGGGTGGCACGCTTCGCACGGATCGTCGGCCCGGAGCGCACGATCGCCTCGACCGACTGCGGCTTCGGCACCTTCGCGGGCTTCGGCGCGGTCGATCCCGACATCGCCTACGCCAAGCTCGCGACCCTCGTGACCGGCGCGGAGATCGCGTCCTCGCGCGTCTGACCGGTGCTCACACCAGCCCGGACCCAGCGATCGCGTCGCGAGCCCGGACCGCTCGAGGCCGCCCCGATCGTCGCGCAGGGCAGTGGCGAGATCCGGTCTCGAGACCTGGCGGAAACCGCCCACCCCCCGATTCGATCCCTGTCTCTCGATCGGCAGACCGGATGCCCTTGGCGGCACCCCGCATCACCAGGAGGCCCTCCATGTCCGCGGAGCTCAATCTGAGCCTGGTACGCAGGATGTACGAAGCTCTCAATGCCCAGGACCTCGAAGCCCATCACGAGTTCTGGCACGAAGACATGATCTGGCACGGACCGCCCGGATTCGGCGACATAACGGGTCTGGAGGGCTTCAAGAACGAAGTGCTGAGACCCTTCTACGCGACGTTCCCCGACTACCACGTGAAGGACGACATCCAGGTCGCGAACGAGAGCTGGGTGTCCGCGACCGGATTCCTGACCGGCCATCAGCGCGGCGAGTGGCTGGGGATCCCCCCGACCGGCAGGGCGGTTCGCGTGCGCTACTCGGACTTCTGGCTGGTGAAGGACGGCAAGCTCTCGGAGAACTGGGTGACCTTCGACAACTTCAGCATGCTGCAGCAGATCGGCGCCGACCCCTTGAAGATCGCCGTCGACCTGCTGAGCTGAGCGGCCCTCGCGCGCGAGCCGCTCGCGGATACGGGCGCTGATCCCTTCCCGCAGCGCAAGGCTCGGGACGATCAGGCCGGTACGCCCTTGCTCCTCCGGCGAGCGCCTCGGCCAGCGGGCCGCGACCGCGCCGAGGAGCCGACGAGAGGCGCCGTCTCGCCGGAAGGGCCCACCGGCGAGACGGCCATTCCAAAGTTTCTCTTCTGCCGGGGCCGGCAGCGAGTGCCCCCCGGCGGCGCCTGACCCGCGGGCGCGTCTTCGAGGTCAGGCGGCGAAGGAGTTACTCGCCGGCACCGCTTCCCGATCCGTCGGGCAGGCTGTGCCAACGGTCATACTGCGCCCTGGTGGCACCGCCGACGACGCCTTCCGCCTCGGAGTCTTCGATGGGGAGGCTCTTGTTGCTCCCGTCCTCGGCAACCGACGTGCCGGTATGCTCTTCGCTCGTCGTCTTCTCTTCGCTCATCGTCAGGCTCCTTCCCTTCATGGGCCGCGCCATGTTATCC
>CAYFYD010000122.1:8355-9541 GCA_964347195.1 uncultured Ectothiorhodospiraceae bacterium | reverse complement strand
GCGGAGGTGATGTTGCCCGCGATCGCGCAGCCCCCCGACATCTACCAGAACCCGGACCGCGAGAAGTTCTTTCCCGGCGTCGGGATCACCAAATGGACGGTCCCGGTCGACGACACCCATTGCCGGATCATCGCCTACCGCCACTTCAACCCCGAGCTGGACCTCGACGGCAAGGGCGACCGCTCCAGGGTGGGACTGAACCGGGTCGACTTCGTGGGCCAGACCGGCATCGAGCGCTCCCGGGAGGAGGGGCTCGCCCTGCCCGGGGACTACGAAGCGCAGGTGTCGCAGGGCCCCATCAACCGGCACGCCGACGAGCGGCTCGCGACCACCGACAAGGGAGTCTCCCTGTACCGGCGCATGCTGCGCCACGCGGTCCGCGACCTCGCGGCCGGACGGGAACCCCCCCGGCTCCGCCCCGGCGCGGACGGGAGCGTGCCCACCATGGCCGGCGACGTGATCCTGCGCATGCCCGCCTCCGGCCGGGACGACGCGGGATTGCAGCGCCGGATGGGGCAGGAGATCGGGCGCATCGTCCACGACACCATGGGGCTCGGGCGAAGCGCGCGCCGCGCCGCGATCGAGGAACGGGCGAGAGCCCTGGCTCGAGACGGCGGCTTCGAGGCGCGGGAGGCCGCCCGGTGAGGGGCGTCGGGTCCGCAAGCCCGCGTTTTCTCTGCCTGAGTTCGTGAGCTGTGGGCATCGAGGCGCCTTGGAGCGCGGGCGCACGGACGGAGAGACACTGAAGGCAGAGTAGTGACATGGATTCCCGCTTTCGCGGGAATGACGATCTGAGGGCAGAGTAGTGACATGGATTCCCGCTGACCAAGGGAATGACGATGTAGTGTAGTGACCGGGAATGACGTAGTGGTGACCGGGAATGACGTAGTGGCCATGTCGAAGGGGCTCGAGGGAGTACGCCCGTTCACCGTGAGCGGATCGGCGTCCGCAGCAGGAGGCCGGTGAGCAATGCGGGCCAAGCGTCTGGACGCCGCCGAGGTGCCGGTCATCGACATCGGCCCGCTCCGCGACGGCTCCGACCCCGAGGGGGTGGGCCGGCGGCTCGCGTGGGCGGCCTCCGAGATCGGGTTCATCTACGTCGAGAACCACGGCGTGTCCGCGGCGTTGGTCGAGGCGGCGCGCCGCGCGGGACTCGAGTTCTTCCGCCTGCCGCTCGAGGCGAAGC
>CAYFYD010000122.1:0-8345 GCA_964347195.1 uncultured Ectothiorhodospiraceae bacterium | reverse complement strand
GAAGCTCGCCGCGGCCACCAACGAGTTCCACCACGGCTACCTCCGTCCCGGCACGACGAAGATGTACGACGAGGCCCGGCCGGACCTCAAGGAGAGCTTCAACTGGGGCCTGGAAGGGGACGGCGACGCCCGCCCCTCGAACCCGCTGCTGGGGCCGAACGTATGGCCTCCCGCCATGCCCGCGCTGCGGGCCGCGGTCTATCCCTTCTTCGAGGCGGCGAGCGCGTGCGCCGAAGACCTGCTCCGCGGCTTCGCGCTCGGTGCGGGACTCCCGCCCGAGCACTTCATCCGCCGTCGCGAGTGGCCCTTGAGCCGCGGCTCTCTGCAGTACTATCCTCCGCCCCCGCCCGATGCCGGGACGGGTCGCTTTGGCGTGGCGCCGCACAGCGACTTCGGGGTGCTCACCGTGCTCTGCCAGGACGAGGTCGGCGGGCTGCAGATCCGGCGACCGGACGGCGAGTGGGCGGCGGTGCCCCCGATTCCCGGAACCTTCGTGGTCAACGTCGGCGATCTGCTGGAACGCTGGACCAAGGGGTGCTACCGCTCCACCGTCCATCGCGTGATCAACTCGAGCGGTCGCGAGCGCCTCTCCCTCGTGCTCGCCTACGACCCGGAGTTCGAGACCCTCGTGGACCCGGGGGAGCTCCCGGGCGCCGCGGAGGAGCCGGGTGCCCCGCCCATCACCTGCGGCGACTATCTGCTGTGGCGCTTCGGAAAGGCGTTCTCGTACCGCCAGTGAGCCGGCGCGGGGCCGGGGGCACCACCCTCCCCCGCCATCGCCCGGGAACATCCGGAAGTCGATGTCGTGCGCTCGTCCGGGCATCCGAACCCGTCATTCCCGCGCCACGTCCCGTCATTCCCGATAAAGCGGGAATCCATTTCGGGCAACGAGCCCCGAAGCTCGAGTGTTGAAGAGCCCTGCGCTATCGCCTCCCATGAAAGCCCAGGTGCGGCGCTTCTCGTTCCTGTCTCTCGTGCGCAACGCGCTGCGCTACCAGCGGGGCTGGCAGCGCATGTGGCGGAGCCCCGAACCGAAACGCCGCTACGATGTGGTCCTCATCGGCGGCGGCGGCCACGGGCTCGGCGCCGCGTACTACCTGGCGAAGGAGCACGGCATGCGCAACGTGGCGGTGCTCGAGCGCGGCTGGCTCGGCGGGGGCAACACCGCGCGCAACACCATGACCATCCGCTCGAACTACGTCCGTCCCCCGAGCGTGCCCTTTCACGAGGGCTCGATGGCCCTCTACCGGGAGCTCTCCCGCGAGCTCGACTACAACCTCATGGTGGGCCGGCGCGGGATGATCGCCTTCCTGCAGAGCTCCGGGGCCGCGCGCAACGCGGCGCGCATGGCGAACACCATGCACGTCTACGGCGCGCGATACGAGATGATCGACGTCGCGGAGATCGAGCGCCGGGTGCCCGCCTTCCGCCCGCCGCCGCGCGCACGGCTCGAGCTGCTGGGCGGCGTGTACCAGCCCGACGCGATGATGGCGCGCCACGACGCGCTGGCCTGGGGCTTCGCCCGGATGGCCGATGCGCTCGGCGTCGACATCATCCAGAGCTGCGAAGTCACCGGCATCCGGCGCGCGGGCGGCCGCGTGACCGGCGTCGAGACCACCCTCGGCCGGATCGACGCCGGCAGGGTGGGCATGGCGGTCGCGGGCCACGGCAGCGTGGTGGCCGCAATGGCCGGGCTCCGCCTGCCGATCGAGGTGCAGCCGCTGCAGGCGTGGGTCTCCGAGCCGGTGAAGCCGGTCCTCGATCCGATCCTCGTCTTCAGCGGCTACGGCTGCTACATGATGCAGTCCGACAAGGGCGAGCTCGTCATCGGAGGGCCGACCGATCCCTACCCCTCCTACGCCCAGCGCGGCACCTTCACGACCATCGAGCAGGTCACGGCCGCGGTGCTCGAAATGTTCCCGGTCTTCGCCCGCATGAAGCTGCTGCGGCACTGGGCGGGGATGCTCGACATCGTCTACGACGGCTCTCCGATCATCTCGAAGACCCCGCTCGACGGGTTCACGGTGGACGTGGCCGGCGCCGGCGGCTTCAAGACCACCCCCATGGCCGCGCGCATGCACGCGTGGCTGATCGCGAAGGACGAACCGCACGCGCTCATCGAGGACTTCGGGCTCGAGCGCTTCGAGCGCGGCCGGCTCGTGTTCGAGGGTGGCGTGTCCTTCAACCGATGAGGAGGGCGGAGCGATGATGCTCATTCCCTGCCCCTTCTGCGGCCCGCGCAACGAGGACGAGTTCACCTGCTGGAGCGAGGCGGTGCCAAGGCCCGCGGACCCCTCTTCGCTCTCCGATGCCGAGTGGACGGACTTCGTCTACAAGCACCGCAACCCGAAGGGCCCGGTGCGCGAGCAGTGGTGGCACGCGCGCGGCTGCCGGCGGTGGATCCTGGTCGAGCGCGACACCCTCACCCACGAGATCGCCTCCGCCACGCCGGTCGTGCCGTGAGCAACGCGCCGCCGCACCGCCTCCCCGCGGGCGGGGACATCGATCGCACGCGACGCTTGCGCTTCCGTTTCAACGGTGCGGAGCTCGAGGGCCATCCCGGCGACACGCTCGCCTCCGCCCTGCTCGCCAACGGGGTGCGGATGGTGGCCCGCAGCTTCAAGTACCACCGTCCCCGCGGGATCGTCACCGCGGGCGAGGAAGAGCCGAACGCCATCGTGCAGGTGGAGGGCGAGGAGAGCGAGCCCAACGTGCGGGCGACGACGCTCCGGCTGCGCGACGGCCTGCGGGCGCGGAGCGTCAACTGCTGGCCGAGCCTGCGTCTCGACCTCGCGGCCCTCAACGACCGCTTCTCCGGCCTCTTCGCGGCCGGCTTCTACTACAAGACTTTCATCGGACCGCCCGGCGATTGGAACCTCTACGGGCCGCTGCTGCGGCGCATGGCCGGACTCGGGACGGCGCCGAAAGCGCGGGCCGAGCGCGACTGCGAGAAGCGCTTCCACCACTGCGACGTGCTGGTCGCCGGCGCGGGACCGGCCGGTCTCCAGGCCGCGCTCGCCGCCGCGCGGGGCGGGGCGCGGGTGTTCCTGGCCGACGACGGCGCCGCTCCGGGCGGCATGCTCCGGGAGAGCGGACTCGGGATCGGCGCCCGGACGGGAAGGGAGTGGGCACACGCGGCAGCGGCGGAGCTCGACGCCGACCCCCGGGTATGGCGACTGGCCGAGGCGACCGTCGCCGGCTGCTACGACCACAACTTCTTCACGGTCGTGGAGCGCCGTCCCCGCCCCTCCTTCGTGGACGAGCGGCTCTGGAAGGTGCGGGCGCGCCGCGTGGTGCTCGCGACCGGCGCGTCGGAACGGGCACTGGTGTTCGCCGACAACGACCGTCCCGGGGTGATGAGCGCGAGCGCGGCGCTGGCCTATCTCGTGCGCTACGCGGTGCGGCCCGGGCGGCGGGCGGTGGCGGTCACCAACAACAGCTCGACCTACCGCATCGTCCGGGAGCTGATCGCGGCGGGGCTCGAAGTGGCGGCGCTCGCCGACACCCGTGCGCATCCTCCCGAAGCACTCGTGCGCGAGCTCGAGGCCCGCGGCGTCGAGGTGCTCCCCGGCTGCGCCGTCGTGCGCGCGCTCGGCGCCCGCGGGGTACGCGCGGCACAGATCGCAGCACTCGACCAACCCCGGGCCGGACGCCGCGTCGCCTGCGATCTCGTGCTCTGCTCCGGGGGGTGGGACCCGCGCGTCCAGCTCCACTCGCAGTCGGGAGGACGTCCCCGCTACCGCCCGGACATCGCCTGCTTCGTGCCCGGCGAGAGCGCGATGCCGCAGCGCAGCGCCGGCGCCGCCAACGGCGCCTTCTCCCTGCGCGAGTGCCTCCGGCAGGGCTGGGAAGCGGGCGCGGAAGCGTGCCGCGCCCTCGGTCTCCCCGCTCCGGACCTGGAAGTGCCCGAATGCTCCGAAGAGGCGGCGCCGGACATCGAGGCGCTCTGGGAAGTGCCGCCGCCGGGCGGGCGGCGCAAGGCATTCGTCGACCTCCAGAACGACGTGACCTCCGAGGACCTCCGGCAGAGCGTGCGCGAGGGGTTTCGCTCCGTGGAGCACGTCAAGCGCTACACCACCGCCGGAATGGGCACCGACCAAGGCAAGCTCGGCAACGTCAACGTCATCGGCATCCTGTCGCGGACCCTGTCGAGCGCGCCGGACGCGGTGGGCACCACCACCTTCCGCCCGCCCTGCGTCCCGGTCTCCTTCGACGTGATCGCGGGCCGGGAGCGGGGCGAGCTCGTGCTGCCCGCGCGGCGCACCGCGCTCACCGACTGGATCGAGAAGGCCGGCGCGGTGATGTTCGAGGCGGGGGCGGGCTACCGCCGTCCCCTCTACTTCCCGAGGCCGGGGGAAGACATGGCGGCGGCGGTGGCCCGCGAGGTCCTCGCCTGCCGCACGAGCGCCGGGCTCTACGACGGCTCGCCGCTCGGCAAGTTCGAGCTCCACGGACCGGGCGCGGTCGAGTTCCTGGAGCGCATCCACCCGAACCGGTGGGGCGATCTCGCGATCGGGCGCGGGCGATTCGGGTGGATGCTGCGCGAGGACGGCAGGCTGCTCGACGACGCGGTGACCTTCCGGCTCGGCGAAGAGCGCTACCTCATGTTCGCGGGCAGCGGCGCCGCGGGCCACGTCGAAGCCCACCTCGAACACCTCCTCCAGGTCGAATGGCCCTCCCTCCCGGTGTTCCTGAGCATGGTGACTTCGCAGTGGACCAACATCTGCCTCTGCGGGCCGCGCGCGCGGGAGGTGCTCCAGGGCGCGGGTGTCGAAGGGGACCTCGGCCCGCGCGCCTTCCCCTTCCTGACGATGCGCGAGATGGAGGTGGCGGGCGTGCGCGCCAGGGTGGCGAGAGCGGGATACACCGGAGAGCTCTCCTTCGAGATCAACGTGCGCGCCCGCGAGGGCCTCTCGGTGTGGGAAGCGCTGCTCCGCGCGGGGGAGGCGCACGGGCTCACCCTCGTGGGGTCGGAGGCGAGCATGGTGATGCGCTGCGAGAAGGGCTTCGTCTCCGCCGGGTTCGAGGGCGACGGCATCGTCAATCCCTTCGACGCCGGCTACGGCTGGGCGGTGGACATGAGCAAGGAGGACTTCATCGGGCGCCGTTCGCTGGTGCGCGACGCCAACGCCGGCGGCGTCCGCCCGAAGGTGGTCGGCCTGCTGCCCGAAGACGCCGCCTTCGTTCCCCCCGACGGCTCGCCGCTCGTCGAGATCGGAGCGCCGCCCGACTCGCCCCCGGTGATCGGCTACGTCTCGCAGGCCTGCCACAGCCCGAACGCCGGCCGCGCCATCGCGCTGGCGGTGCTCGACGACGGCCGCCGGCGCATCGGCGACCGGATCGCGATCGCCGCCGTCTCGGGGCGGGCCGCGGCCCTGGTCACCCGTCCCTGCTTCGTGGACCCCGCAGGCCGGCGGATGAGGGCCTGAGCGTGTCCTATCGGGTCACCTTGGGCGATCCTGCGCGCGCGTCGCTCATCAACCTCCGGGCGCGGGCGGCGGGCCGGGCCGCGCTCGAGTCGGCGCTGGGATTGGAGCTTCCCGCGCCCTCCGGCCCCGCCGCGGACGACGGGGCCCTGCTCCTGTTCGGACTCGGGCCGGACGAGTGGCTGCTGAGGACGCCGTTCCGGGAAGAGGACGAGTGGATGGCCCGCCTCGAGGCGGCGCTCGCCTCCTCCTTCGCCTCGGCCCTGCTCGTCTCCGACGCGTACCGTGTCCTGCGGATCTCCGGCCCGGAGACGATCGACGTGCTCGCCCAGGCCACCGGAGTGGACCTCGACCCGAGCGCCTTCCCCACCGGACGCGCGACCCGGGCGGCGTTCGCGAAGGTGAGCGCGATCTTCCACCGCGTCGACGATCGCCCCGCCTTCGACCTCTACGTGGACAGCGCGCTGGCGAGGTACGCGTTCAGATGGCTCGAAGCGGCGTCGGGCGTGGCTCTTCGAGACTCGAGCTTCGGGGTGGGTTGACCGAGATGGATTCCCGCTTCCATGGAGCTTCGATAACCCATTGATTTTCCTGATTACGCACGACCCTCAGCCCGGCTGCGGATCCGCCAGGGGATAGAGTGCGGAAGCCCGCCGACGAGGACGAGAGGACCCGCCCGCCCGCCGGAGGGGTCCCAGTGTCCCGGCTGAACTCGGGGATCCGCGGCCCGGCGGTCGAAAGCTGAGCTTCGTACGTAATCAGATTGATTTTTTCTTGTACGACAGAATGTCTCGATGTTCCTTGCGCGACAGCGAGGGGGGCGCAGCCACCTTGGCATGCTGACCAGGGGAATGACGGAAAGGGGGCGCGGGAACGGTGGAAGGCGGCGCGGGCGTGACGGAAGGGGCACGGGAATGACGGGCTCGGATGCCTGTACGAGTGCCCGACAGCGATTTCCGGATGTTCCTGCGGCGTCGGGAAGCGGAAGCGCTACGATATGAAGGATCGGACATTGCGAGGTAATCCGTCGGCCATGAACGACCTGACGCGAACATTCACCGGGTACCGGCAGGCGAAGGCGCCGGCGGCGGGACCGGACGAGGTGCTGGTGAGGGTAGGCCCCGACACTCCCGGGGGAGAGTACCTGCGGCGCTTCTGGCATCCGGTCGCGATGAGCTCCCAGGTCGGAGAGCTCCCCCTCGCGGTCCGCCGACTCGGCGAAGACCTGGTCCTGTTCCGCGACGGCCGCGGGGAGCTCGGACTGGTCCACCGCCACTGCCCCCACCGCAACGCGTCGCTCGAGTTCGGCATCGTGCAGCCGCGGGGCATCCGCTGCTGCTACCACGGCTGGCACTTCGACGTCGACGGCACCCTGATCGACGCCCCGGCGGAGCCCGACTCGGTGCGCCTCGACCGGAGGGTGCGGCTCGGCGCCTACCCGGTGCGCGAGTACAAGGGCCTCGTCTTCGCCTACCTCGGCCCACCGGACGACCTCCCGCCCTTCCCGGTCTTCGACACCTGCGAGATCGAGGGCGGAGAGCTCCTGCCCTACGAAGTGCCGATGGACTGCAACTGGCTGCAGGTCGCCGAGAACTCCATGGACCCGTTGCACGTGGTGTTCCTGCACACTCGCGTCAACCGGGTGCAGTTCACCAAGAAGCTCGGCATCCTGCCGGTGCTGCGCTGGTTCGAGAGCCCGATCGGCTTCTTCTACACCAAGGGCCGCCGGATGGGCGACCTGGTGTGGATCTCCACCAACGACATCGTGCTCCCGAACTTCACCCAGGCCGGCGCGGTGTACGAGAGCACCGACGGCGCCTCGACGAAGTACTTCGGGCGCAACTCCTTCACCCGCTGGATCGTGCCGGTGGACGACACCCACACCACGGTGCTCGCGTTCCGTCACTTCAACCCCCGGGCGGAGTCGGCGCGCGAGGAGTGGCGCACCCCGGAAGCCCTGGAGGAGATCGACATCACCCGGCTGCGGGACCGGCCCTACCGGGAGCGCCAGCTCGACCCCGGCGACTACGAGGCGGTCTCCGGGCAGGGCCCGATCACCCCCCACGGGCGCGAGCACCTCGCTTCCTCCGACACCGGGGTGGTGCGCTACCGCCGCCGCCTGCGGCGGGAGATCCTCGCACTCGCCGACGAAGGGCGTGCCCCCCTCCAGCCGGGGGCGCAGGCCGCCGTCCCCATCCCCACCTACGGCAGCGACACCGTCATCCGCCTCCCCCCCGCGGCGGAGGCGGACGAGGACGAGGAGGCGATCGGCAGGCTGCTCGATGCGGTCGGCGCGATCTACCGGAGCGCGGACCACCTCGAGGGAGACCCGCGCTACGACGACATCGCCGCGAAGCTCGCCGCCCTCAACCGCTGATACGGGGTGAGGCAGCAGCGTAAAGACCGCGCAAGTCGTGGACTGTTCCGCGCGATCACCGGTCACGGTCTACCGAGAGGAGCGACT
Organism: uncultured Ectothiorhodospiraceae bacterium; assembly: GCA_964347195.1. Taxonomy (GTDB): domain Bacteria; phylum Pseudomonadota; class Gammaproteobacteria; order HK1; family HK1; genus JAJEAD01. The sequence goes on along the minus strand of CAYFYD010000122.1, from coordinate 455 downwards.
TCAGAGGCGTCTTCCACGGCCCCACGGGCCGGCGCCAAGGCTCCCGAAGACAGCCAGACCACGACCATGTAATGGCGGAGCTGACGCGCCAAGCTCGTCTTCGACCTTCCACGCGTCTTCATCGACGCGCTCGAATTCGGCGATGGCGAGGTCGAACTCCGGGTCTTCCTGCCAAGTGCCGATCAGATGATCGAGGTCCGTATGCTCGGCGGGCTTGGCGTCGAGATCCAGACCGCGGGCGAGAGCCTCGAGGACGATGGCGTTGAGGCTCTTGGCCTCGCGCTTGGCACGCTGCCGGACGGCGTGGTCGATCTCGTCGGGAATCGACCGAATCGTGTACTGCATGTTCATGTTGCAGGCAATGTAGTCGAGATGTGCAGGCAATCCAAGGGCGACCCCCGACGCGGCAGGACCATTCAGAAGTCGAGTTGCGGGGTTCGAAGTACTGGAATCAG
>CAYFYD010000121.1:0-9573 GCA_964347195.1 uncultured Ectothiorhodospiraceae bacterium | reverse complement strand
AGCCGGGAGAGCGCCATCACAGCTTCGACGGCCGGGCGGGCGGACTGTGGCGGAGCCGGTCGGTGGTGGCCATGAGGTCGTCGGAAGCGGCTATCATGGCGCCGAAGCGGACGCTGGCTCGCGCGGAGGCATTCCGGGAGGCGGCGGAGGGCGGAGTTCGATCTGGTCGTGTCAGGAGGGCGGGTGGCGATCGGGGACGGCCTCGAGGACTGTGACATCGGAGAAGTTCCAGCCGGCTTCGCGGCCGGTGGCGGCCGAACGCGAGGCGACCCACCGGGCGATCGCGCGGGCGGAGATCGTCGGGATTCGCATCCGGATCTTTCACGTCCCGGGCGCCGAGCGGCGTGAAGAAAGGGACCAGCGGCCCGCGGTGGCGGCCTTCGGCGACGGTGACCGTGGTGTTGCGGGAAGAGCCGGTTTCTTGCCTGTGATCATGCCGGCAGCCATCCGGAAGAAGCGATGGGCGGGTTCGACGAGCACCGGGGCGCTCTGAGCGATGGTTCGGTCGTTGCTCAAATGGGGTCTCGGGCTGGTGGTTCTGGCCGCTGCCATCCTGACATTCACCGGCAAGAAGACCTTCCACGTGGAGATCGTTATCCCGGCACCGCCGGAAAGGGTCTGGGCTGTGCTGACCGATGCCAGGAGCTATGCCGACTGGAACCCGGTGTTCTCCCACGTGGAGGGAGAGTACCGGCAGGGCGCCACCGTGAAGACGACCGTGAAGGAGCCCGGCAAGCCGGATGTGGTGCTGGCTTCGGAGGTGGTGAGGGTTGTCCCGGAGACGGAACTGAACCAGTTCGGCGGGATTCGCGGTTTCATCACCTTCGATCACCACTGGCTGCTGGAACCGGTGGAAGGCGGCACGAAAGTGACACAGCACGAGGTCGATCGCGGATTCTGGGTCTGGTTCTGGGACTCCGAATGGGTGGAGCCCGCTTACCTGAGGGTCAGCGAAGCGCTCCGGGAGCAGGTGCTGAAAACCCACGGGAACTGAATGCCCGGGATGAGGATTGGCGGCACCGATCGCTCCACTCGTAGAGGTCGACATCCTCGTCGACGACGATGGTGGTCCTGGTCCGGACGCCGCGTGACGGCGCGTATCGGATCATCAGCATGAGGAAAGCCAATGAACGGGAACGAACGCTTTACCGTCCCGGATTCTGATCGGGACGCGGCGCCGGACCTTTCCGGGGACGACTGGCCGGAGAAGTTCGCCAAGGCGGCGCTTCGCCGTGGCCGACCGCCGGTCGCCAAGCCGAAGGTGTCGACCACCATCCGGCTGTCACGGGACGTGATCGATCACTTCAAGGCCGGCGGTCGGGGATGGCAGACGCGGATCGACGAGGCGCTTCGCGAGTGGATCGGAAAGCACGGCGCCGCGTGATGGGTGATCCGGCGGGAGGGCGCCTGAGCCGTTTCATGCCGGCCGAGCCTCCGCCTCCGGCGCGGACGGCCGCGGCTTCGGATGGATTCCCACTCCCCGATCGGGGTCGGGGACAAGCTTCGCGGGAATGGCGGCAGGTGGAGTACCTGCGTTTCGCGCAGGGTCGATGGTTTCCCGTATGCACGTGAATGGCAGGGAAATGCGATTCGTCATCGGGTCTCGCCCCGTGGATTCCCGCGCGCGGGAAAGACCTGATAGAGGTCGGGTCCCGGCCTCTGGCGGGCGATGGATTCCCGCTTCCGCGGGAATGACGGGTTCGATGCGGCTGCCGACCTTCTTCCCGACGTGGATTCCCGCTTGCACGGGAATGACGGGAAGCGGCACCCGCGGGAATGATGGGAAGCGGCACCTGCGGGAGTGACGGGAAGCGGCACCCGGCAGGTCTCCGTCATTCCCGCGGAAGCGGGAATCCACTGCCCGTCACCGGGTCGACTCGCACCCGCATGATCCGGGGCAGGCGGTGCCGGGGCATTCCCCGGGTCCGGCGCGGCCCGTCTCAGCCGCCGAAGTACGTGTCGAGGTTCACGTCCTCGACTCCCGGCACCACCTTGCGCTGGAACTGCTCCCGGCGCGCGAAGGGGGCGGTGGCGTCGATGCCCATCCGGCCCCAGTGGTCGTGGTGGGCGTCGCGGTAGAAGGACGGGGTCTCGGGAACGATGATGACGTCGCGATCCGGCCGCGCCCGGGTCATGACCGCCCAGTTGACGTCGTTCAGGTCGTAGAGGTCGACATCCTCGTCGACGACGATGCAGTACTTGGCCCAGGTCGGCGAGCTGCCGAACACCGAGAGGATCACCTGCCGGGCGTGGCCCTCGTAGTGTTGACTGATCCGGACCACCGTCTGCAGCACGAAGGGCAGGCAGGCGACGTCCAGAATGCCGGGGTGCACCGCGCTGATCCGGGAGTAGGTGGTGGCGGCGATCGACAGCTCGAGGGTCAGCACTTCTTCCGCCGAGCCGCAGTTGATGCTGTGGAACACTGCATCCTCGCGCACGGACACCCCGAGCACTTCGAACACCGCGTTGTCGCCGACCGGCACGTAGTAGCCCATGAACTCGCCGAAGGGTCCCTCGGGACGGCGTTCGTTCGGCAGGAAACGGCCCTCGATCACGATCTCGGTGGAGGCCGGAACCATCAGGTCGATGTGCCTGCAGGGGCGCATGTCGATCGGGGCGCGGGCGAGGTTCGCCGCCACCTCGAGCTCGTCGGTCTCGTAGGGCACCGGCGCGGCGGCGGCGAGAAAGACCTCCGGCTGCGGGCCGATCAGCATCGCGGCCTCCAGAGGGCGGCCCATCTTCTCGGCCTTCTCGTGGTACATCGTGAGGTGGTGGGTGGGGGCGAGGCGGCAGCGAAGCTCCTCGTCGCTCACGAACATGGAGCGGTGGAAGGAGAGGTTCGGCACGCCGGTCTCGGGCTCTTCGGCGAGGAAGAGGGCGGAGGTGAAGTAGGGTCCTCCGTCGCGCTCGGAGTAGGTGAGGAGCGGCAGGTCGCTGACCTTCGCGCCGACGAGGTCGTTGGGCATCGGCACGCTACGCTTGGGCGGACCTTCCAGCGCGCCGAGCGTCGCGAGCTCGTTCCACTTGCGGCAGAAGTCCCGGGGGCCGATGCCGAGGATCTCGGCGAGGCGCTCCCGGCTGCCGTAGGTGTTGGTGAGCACGGGGAGCCCGGTGCCCGAGACGTTGGTGAACAGGATGGGCCGGTTCGAGGTGCGCTGCACCTTTTCCGTGATCGCGGCGAGCTCGTGCCGGGCCGAGACCGGCCGGTCGGTGACGAGCAGCTCGCCGCGCTGCCGCAGACGTTCCATGTAGCGTCTCATATTCCGTCCTCCCTTTTCTCTTTGGACTTGCAGCCGTAACTCGACGAGCCGGCAGAGCGTATGGAGCCCGCGGCAAGCTCGACCTGCCAAGGGGCTACCGAGGTCGGATTGGCACGGCTCGATCCGGCACCAGGGCGTCCGGGCGACCACTGTCGAATCATGGCTACAAGTCCCTTGCTCTTCGGGTCTCGAGCGGGCCAGGTCCTCAGCCGCCGACGAGACGCCCTCGCGGGGCGAGCCGACAGGAGCGCCGGAGCGCCGGGGGTAAAGCGATCCACTTCCCGTCCTCCTCGTGGCTGTCCGCTGCGACGGCTCCGCCGCGGACCGACGTTGCTGCTACCATGCGCCGCCAGAGCACTTCAGTCCAGAGGACAGGAAGATGAGTGCGAGCGCACTGGCTGCTTCCGCGAACGGCGACTGGCGTCTGATGCCCTGCGAGCACGACGAGGGCCCTGCATCCCGCGCCGCGATCGGGCTCGTCACGCTGAGCAACGACGTGACCATCGAGCCGGAGCTCCGCAACTTCCTGCCGCTCGAGGGCGTAGCCGTCTATGCGACCCGCATTCCGACGAGCAGCGCCGGCACCGTCGAGGCGCTGCGCGCACTCGAGGGGCACATCACGGAAGCCGCCGCCCTCATCGTGCCCGAGTTCAGGATCGACGTGATGGCGCTCGGGTGCACTTCCGGCTCGATGGCGATCGGTCCGGAGGTCGTGGCCGAGCGGATCCGGGCCGCCCGCCCGGGGATGGCCTGCACCAACCCGGTGAGCGCGGCCGCCAAGGGTCTGCGTGCGCTCGGCTGCAAGCGCATCGCGCTGCTCGATCCCTACACCGACGAAGTCAACGTGGTGGTGGAGCGCTACGTGAGCGAGCAGGGCTTCGACATCGTGGACAAGGGCAGCTTCAAGCAGCGCGGCGATCCGAACATCGTGCGGGTGCCGCCCCGGGCGATCTTCGAGGCGGGCCTCGCGCTCGCGTCCTCGCCCGCGGTGGACGGGCTCTTTATCTCCTGCACGGCGCTACGGGTCTCGCCGGTCATCGGGCGGCTGGAGGCGGCCCTCGGCAAGCCGGTGGTGAGCAGCAACCAGGCGCTCGCCTGGGACTGCCTACGCCTCGCGGGCTGCGACACGCCGGTACCCGGCTTCGGGCGCCTGCTCGCGGGTGAGGCGGGATAGGTGAGAGCGCCGAGGTATCAGTACTTCGACCTCGAAGAGTATCGGGAGCGCCTGGACGCGCTGCGACGGCGCATGGAGGGGGCGGGTGCCGACGTGCTCCTCGTCACCAGCCCCGAGAACCTGTACTACCTGAGCGGCTACCAGACGCCGGGCTACTACTGGTACCAGACTCTCATCGTGCCGCTCGAGCGGGAGCCGGTGTTCGTGGTGCGCATGAACGAGGCGTCCAACGTCGGGCCCCTGTCCTGGGTGGAGGACTGCCGTCCTTACGAGGACTTCGAGGACTGGATCGCCCATACCCGGGACGTCCTCGCCGACCTCGGTCTCTCGGAGGCGCGCATCGGACTCGACTACGACTCGTTCTTCCTTCGCACCCGCGACGAGAAGCGTCTCGTCGCGGCGCTGCCCTCGGCCACCTTCGTCGACGGCGCGGGCCTGGTCGAGAAGGGCCGGCTCATCAAATCGCCGCGGGAGCTCGAGTACATGCGCCAGGCGGCGCGGGCGGCCGAGGCGGGACTGCGGGCGGGCATCGACGCCTGCCGTGCGGGAGTTACCGAGAACGACGTGGCGGCCGAGATCCACCGCGCGCAGATCCTCGCGGGGAGCGAGTACACCGGCCTGCCGGTCTTCGTCCGCACCGGGGCGCGGGACGCGCAGACTCACGCGACTTGGGCTCGACACGTGCTGGCGCCGGGCGACAGCGTGACGATGGAGATGCCGGGCTGCATCAACCGCTACCACGCGGCCCTGTACGGGCAGGTGTTCCTCGGCGACCCGCCCGAGGTGCTGCTCCGGGGCATGGAGATCGGCAACGCGATCATGCGCGAGGCCAAGGCGGCGATCCGGCCCGGGGTGCCGGCCGGCGACATCCACGCCCTGGTGCAGGCCCGTCTGGGCGAAGCGGCGGGCGAGGCGGCGCAGCGCAACAGCCGGACCGCCTATTCCATCGGGATCGCCTTCGCGCCGGACTGGGGAGAGGGGCACATCCTGAGCATGACCCAGGGCGAGCCGCGGCCTCTGGAAGCCGGCATGACCTTTCACCTCCTCGCCGGCCACGTCGTCCTGCCCGGCATGGAGCGGGTCAAGCGCTCCTGCTGCAGCGACACAGTGCTGGTCACCGGGGACGGCTGCGAGACCCTCACCGGCGGGGTGGAGCACAAGGTCTACGTGAAATAGGAGGCGCCTGCGTCGATGGTGCTCCGCCCACGAGTGGATTCCCGCTTCCGCGGGAATGACGGGAGATAGCGCGGGAATGAGGGGAAAGCAGCGGCACGCCGCCTCTCGAGTCGGGGACGAACCCTCGACGATGGCATCTCGCTCCCCGTTCGGGGAGAGGGAATGACGGGCAATGGGGGCCATGGGAGAACGGGACATCGAGCTGACGCGCGCGGAGCTGGCGTCGATCCGCGCCCCGATCGGGCAGGCGCTGACCCTGCCCGCGCGGGCCTTCACCTCCCGCGCCTTCTTCGACCTGGAAGTGGAACGCATCTTCCACCGCCGCTGGATGGCGCTCGCCTTCGAGGGGACCTTGGCCTCGCCCGGCGACATGCGTCCGGTCGAGCTCTTCGGCCAGCCCCTCGCGCTGGTGCGGGGCGACGACGGGGCGTTGCGCGCCTTCCACAACATCTGTCCCTACGACGGCTGCCTCGCGGTGCGTGAGGAGCGGCGCGGTGCGCGCGGGATCGAGGTCTACTACCACGGCTGGCGTTACGACCTGCGCGGGCGTCTCCTCGCCGCCCCCTGGTGGGACGGCACGCCGGCCGGCGGCCCCGCCGGCCTCGCAGGGCGCAACGGCGACCTCGTCGAGATCCGCTCCGCGTGTCGTCTCGGCCTGCTCTTCGTGGACCTCGGCGGCGAAGCGGGGGAGCTGGACGACTACCTCGCGCCGCTCTACCGCCTGCTCGACGAGTACGACCTCGACCGCGCGGTGCCGGTGGAGGACGACGAGGTCCTCGCTCGCACCGGGCGCAGGGTGGAGGCGAACTGGAAGACCTACATCGAGAACGCGGCGATCAACATCCTCCACGAGGCGTTCACCCACGAGGCCTATCGCCGTTCTCCCGACGTGCCGCGGGCTCGCGAGGGCCAGAAGACCTTCTTCACGGTACGCGACGGGCCGTTGCTCGCCTTCGGGTTCCGGATGAGCGACGTGGCGAGCACCTACGCGAGCGGCGGAGACACGCCCCACCTCGGCCGTTCGCCCTCGACCCCGCCCGGGAAGGGCTACTTCGTCACCCTGTATCCGAACATCGCGATGCCGATCCGGGTGAACATGTTCCGGCTCGGGATCTGTCTTCCCGAGGCCCCGGACCGCAGCCGGATCCTTCAGTGCGGGAGCTTCCATCCCGACGCGCCCGCGAGCGCGGACTTCGCCGCCTACCACCGGGGGCTCGCGGAGCGCTACGAGCGGGTCTACGAGGAGGACCGCATCGCGATCGAGGCGGTGCAACGCGCGCGCGCCTCGCCGGTGTGGCGGCAGCACTTCTACGCCCCGTTCTGGGACGCGCTCCACTACGGGCTCGATAACCTGGTCGCCGGCGACCTCTCGTCGTGAGCGCGCAATCCGGGTCGTGATCGCGCAGTCGCGCTCACTCTGATGGCGGGTCGCAGTGATGCGGCCGGGGGCGACAGATGCGGCCGGGGGCGACAGCCGGACCGTCTTCTGATGCGGTACATGCTCGACTGAGCGCCTGCGCCTGTGTCAGCGCGCTACCTCGAGCTTCTTCTCCCGGTGCCGGGCGAACATGCTGAGCGGGAAGATGATCAGGAAGTACAGCACTCCGGCGGCGGTGAAGATCTCGAGGTAGCGGAAGGTCTCGCCGCTGATGATGCTCGCATGGTAGGCGAGCTCGGTGATGCCGATGGCCGAGAGCAGGCTCGACACCTTGACGAGATCGCAGATGAAGTTGACGAAGGGCGGGATCATCATCCGCAGGGCCTGGGGCGAGATGACGACGCGGTAGACCCAGAACACCGGGATGCCGAGGGAATGGGCCGCCTCGTACTGGCCGCGCGGGACCGCCTGCAGCCCGGCCCGGAAGATCTCCGCGAGGAAGGCGCCGGAGTACAGGGTGAGCGCGACGATTCCCGCCCCCACGGCCGTTATCCGGAAATCGAAGATGAGCGGCCCCGCGGTGTAGATCCAGAAGATCGGCACCAGCTCCGGCAGGGTGCGGAAGACGTCGATGATGACGGTGGAGATCCGGAAGAAGATGCCGCGGCGGCGCATCTTGCCGAAGCACAGGACCAGCCCCAGCACGATGCCGAGCCCGAGCGATGCGCTGCAGATGAAGAAGGTCATGAACGCACCCTCCACGAGGAGCGGCCACTGCTGCTTGATGACGAAGACGTTGAACTCCATCGTCCCGCCTCAACGCTCCGAGCGCTGGAGCACGTTCTCCAGTTTGTAGGTCAGGCCGCTGAACGCGTAGCCGAGCACGAAAAAGACCACTCCGACCGCGGTCAGGACCTCGATCTGCCGGAAGGTGTAGTTGGCGATGGTGTTGGAGATGGTCATCAGCTCACCCACCGAGATGAGGGAGAGCACGGTGCTCGCCTTGAAGAAGCTGATTGCAGTGTTGGCGAGCGGCGGGATCATGATCTTCATCGCCTGGGGAAGAACGATCGTGAGCCAGCGCGTGGGGCCGGGCAGGGCGAGTGAGTGGGCCGCCTCCCACTGGCCCTTGGGAACCGCGTCTATCCCCGCGCGCGCGATCTCGGTGAGGTAGGCGCTCGCCTGCAACGACATCGCGATGACCCCGCTCACGAACACGGTGGTCGAGACCCCGGTGAGCGCCGGCAGCGCGAAGTGGACCCAGAAGAGCTGAACGAGGAGCGGGGTGTTCCGCCAGATTTCCACGTGCACCGTGATCACCCAGCGCAGGGGCCTGAACGGGATCTGGTACAGGATGGCGAGCAGGATCCCGCTCGCGTAGCCGATCACGACGGTGATCGCGGTGAGCGCCAGGGTCATGCCGAGTCCCTTCAGAAGAGGGAGGCGGTACTGATAGACGATGGAGAAGTCGAGGTGGGAGAGGAACTCCCAGTCGATCGAGGTGTAGCAGAACGCGGCCAGCGCGAGCAGCGACCCGTAACCGAAGAAGCGCTCCGCCGCGCCGGAGCGCTGGAGCCGCCGCCAAGTACCCGCCATCACCGGTGCTCCGGCCGGCCGCGTGCGCCGGGGGCGGCCGGCGCACGCGGTACCGTTGATGCGCGATGCGAAACGCGACTCAGAGGTGGTCGCCTCTCACGTACTCGTTGCCGAACCACTTCTCCCACAGCCTGGCGGTCTTGCCCGCCCGGATGTGGCGCTCCAGCCAGATGTTCAGCATTTGCCGGAAGTGATACTCGCCGAGGTTGATCGCCCAGGAGACCGCGATGTAGTCCGCGGGCGCATCACCGATGAGGCGCGCCTTGAACTGCGGGTTCTCGTCCAGGAACTTGAGCCCCTTGGTGGTGGTCGTCCACCAGCCGTCGGCGCGCTCGTTGGCGATCTCTCCGAGCAGGATCGCGTCGGTGTCGACCGGCAGCCCCTTGACCTCCGCCTGCTTGAAGAAGTGCTTGGCGAACTCCAGGGTGGCGGTTCCGGCGCTGCCGATGATGAGCTTGCCCGGCTGGTCCAACTCCTCGTACATGCTCAGTCCCGAGTCCTTGTGCACGATCGCGGTGCTGTGCGCGAAGGCGAAGGGCAGGGTGAACAGCACGACCTTGGCCCGGGTGACGGTCGCGAAGAGTCCGCCGCCGCCGATGTCGCACTCGCCGTTCCTGACGCTCGGCACGATCGTCTTCCAGGTGGAGTCGACGTCGACCAGCTTCACGCCGAGCTCCTCCGCGAGGTCCGCGGCGAGGTCGCGGGTGAAGCCGAGCCACTCCCCGGTCGCGGGGTCGCGATAGGTCCACGGGTTGTCCTCGGCGTGGCAGACCCGCAGCTCGCCCGATGCCTCTATCTTGGCGAGGCGATCGTCGGCGGCTTGGGTGCCGGGGGCGGCCAGCAGCAACGCGAGGGCGGCGGCCGGCGCCATTGAAGCGAGCATCGGGGTTCTCATGGGGCTCTCCTTCATCGGGGTGCACCGGGCCGCGCAGCGCTCCGCGCCGGCCGGCGCGACTGGTATGAATGGCTTCCTGCGCACGGCATTCTAT
>CAYFYD010000120.1:0-9677 GCA_964347195.1 uncultured Ectothiorhodospiraceae bacterium | reverse complement strand
GCCTGATTCCAGTACTTCGAACCCCGCAACTCGACTTCTGAATGGTCCTGCCGTTGATGAAGAATTCTGGATCATCTCGCCCTATGCGGCTATCATGACCGCCCGCGGGCGGCAAATCCCAGCCATAGGGCGGGATCTGCCCCGGGGGCGTCGGCGCGATCGCCTATCTCCCCAATCCGTGCAACGAGAGAGCGGAGAACGAGTTCGTGGTCCGCAACGGCGCGCTGCGTGCGCTCGGCCGGGAGCCGGTCCGCCTCGAGGAGGGCCTGATGTCGGAGGTCACGGAGATCGCGCACCGATACGCTGGCCGGTGCGACCGCGCGAAGATCCCCTGCACCTCCTTCCGGACGTGGGAGCGCGAGCGGGCCCGGAGTCCCGGGCTCGCCGCCGCCGAATGAAAGGCGGCGAAGGCACGTGGGCGCGTCCTGCCCTGCCCCGCGACATCCTCATCACGGGAGGCTGCGGGTTCGTCGGCGCGAACCTCGTGCGCGTTCTCCGGGAGCGCGGCCTGGTCCGCTCCATCCGGGTGGTCGACGACGAATCGCAGAGCGGGCGGGACGCGATCGCACCCTACGGCGTGGAGTTCATGCCCGGCGACATCCGCGACGCGGACCTGATGCTCCGTGCACTGCGCAACATCGATGCGGTGGTGCACCTCGCCGCCGCCACGGACGTCGTCGACTCGGTCGAAGACCCGGCGCGGAACTTCGACGTCAACGTCGCAGGGACCTTCCGGCTCCTGATGCTGATGCGTGAGGCGAGCGTGCCCCGCCTCGTCAACGCCTCGACCGGCGGCGCCATCCTGGGCGAAGCGCCCTCGCCGGTGCACGAGGAGATGGTCCCCCGCCCGACCTCGCCCTATGGCGCCGCCAAGGCGAGCGTCGAGGCTTGGTGTTCGGCCTTCGCCGGCAGCTACGGGCTCGACTCCGTCTCGCTGCGTTTCTCGAACGTGTACGGCCCGATGTCCTTTCACAAGGGCAGTGTCGTCGCGGCCTTCATGCGCCGGATCCTGGACGGCGCCCCGCTGATCGTCTACGGAGACGGGAGCCAGACCCGTGACTACATCTTCGTCGACGACCTGTGCGAAGGCATCGTGGCGGCGATGCGCGCGGGCAGGTCGGGGGCCTTCCAGCTCGGCAGCGGCACCGGCACCAGCATCAACCGCCTGATCGAGGAGATCGTGGGGGTGGTCGGCATGGAACACCGCCCGGAGGTACGGCATGAGCCCTTTCGCGCGGGCGAGGTCCACCACAACTGGACGGATGTGAGGAAGGCCCGGGAAGAGCTCGGCTGGACGCCGCGCACCTCGCTCCCCGAGGGGCTCGCGCGCACCTGGACATGGTTCCGGGAGTCTGCGCTCGCCGCCTCGCGGGTGGAGTAATCGCGGCGCCACGGCGACGGGAAACACCTCGATATGCCGCGTCGAGAACGGGTACTGATCACGGGCGGAGCGGGGTTTCCCGGCTCTCACCCGTGCGAGCGTCTGCTCGAGGAGAACAACGAGGTCGTCCGCGCGGGTCAGGTTCTGCTCAGCCAGGAGCGGTCGGGAGCGGCAACCTCCTCTCCGGTCCGGATACCCGATGACGGCAATGGCAATGCTGGAGGTCACTCATGAGCACGAGTCTGGATGCCGGGACCGAGCAGAAGTTGGCAGATGCGGTAGAGCGGCTGACCAGTGTTCACAAGTCGTTGAAGGAGAGCACCAAAACGGCGCACAGTATCCGCAGACACATAAAGGATTTCGATATCGACATGGACGCCCTGAACCTCCTCGTGAACTTGAAAAGCGGGGACGACAATGTGGATAAAGGGCGGGTGTTGGAGAATCTGGTCACTTACGCCCGTCTGACGGGGACTCCACTCGAAGCCTCCGTGGAGAGGGAAGCCCGAGTGGAGGGGAACGACCTTCGGGGGCCGCTCCGCGATTCGGCGCAGGCGCCGAACGATGAGCGCATGGAGTACGCGGCGGAACGAGAATCCAGGGGGCTTCTGAAACTCCTTTCGCAGATCTTTGTCGCAATGGCCCTCACCTTCGGGCTGTTCGTTCTCATTCATTGATACCGGACAAAGCGCTTCCTGATTACGTACGAAGCTCGGCTTTCGACCGCCGGGCCGCGCATCCCTGCGCTCAGCCGGGACACTGCGACCCCTCCGGCGGGCGGGCGGGTTCTCTCGTGCTCGCCGGTGGGCTTCCGCACTCGATCCCCTGGCGGGTCCGCCGCCGGACCGAGGATGGTACGTAACCAGGAACCGCTTTGCGGCGCGTCTTCGAGTACTCCTCACGAATGCCCGGAGCGGCGCCGAGACCCGCGGCGCCGAGGCGGAAGGGTTCAGGTCCCGTTCCGGGTGCCGGCAATCACCCGGCCGCCCTCGATGCGCACCGGCGAGCCGCTCAAGGGGCGACCCGTCTCGGCGTCGAAGACGTCGATCCGTGTCCCGTCCTTCTCAGCCAGACCCTCCGGGATGCGCCACCGGAACCCGTGCCGTCCCTTCGTCCCCCTCCAGCGTGCGATGTCGTTGCGCTGCTCGTCGGCGGCGACCACCTCGAGGAGACGTTCCTCCGCGAGGAGGGCGACCGTTCTGCTGCGCCCGGAGTCGGCCGGGTCGAGGATCCAGCCGCGCACCTCGGCTTGCGGATGGTTCTCCACCGCACTCACAAGACCCCGTGCCCGCCGGAATGCAGACGCGGTGAGCGCCGCGAGCACTTTTCCGGTAGAGACCTCGTGGAAGCTGTAGAGCGCATCGCCGAGGACGGGGGCACGTCTCCGCGCTGAGACCTGCGCAGTATTGTCGACCAGGTCTCGTGCGAGGACCCGTGCCACAGAGCGGCCGTTCCGGTGAAGCTCGAGGATCGGCTCGTCCCTGGACCATTGCCGCGCCCGATCGACCCACTCCGGGTTGAGAAGGATGTTGACCTTCATGATTTCGCTTGCAAATCGCGACCCGCGGTGCGATAGCGCCATGACGTGTCCCTTCCGAGACACCATGAGCTCTTTCGACAATGCCTCGATCCGGCCTTTGCGCATCGCCATGCCCCGCCGGGCGGTCTCGAGCTCCTTCGACAAGGTCTCGATCCGACCCTCCCGTCCCGCGATGGCTTTCCGTGAGGTCTCGAGCTCCTCCGACAGGGCCTCGATCCGGCCCTCGCGCGCCGCCGTGCCCCGCCGAGCGGCCCCGAGCTCCTTCGACAGAGCCTCGATCCGGCCTCTGCGAACCGCCATGCCCCGCCGGGCGGTCTCTAGCTCCTTCGACAAGGTCTCGATCCGACCCTCCCGTCCCGCGATGGCTTTCCATGAGGCCTCGAGCTCCTTCGACAGGGCCTCGATCCGGCCTTGGCGCACCGCCATGCCCCGCCGGGCGGCCCCGAGCTCCTTCGACAGGGCCTCGATCCGGCCTTGGCGCACCGCCATGCTCCGCCGGGCGGTCTCGAAGCGTCTCTGCACGCTGGTCAGGGTGGCGCTGTAGGCGGCGAAGGCCCGTTCATCGGCCGGGAGTCCCTTGATGCAAGGCGCGAGCATCCGAGCGGTCGCGGCCTCGGTCCAGCTATCACGCTTCGTTGGGGCCGGCCTGCGCTTTCGGTAGTAATAGGTGGGGTCCGGCATCGGCTCGACCCGGCAGCCGATCCGGATCAGACGGTTGAAGAAACACATGTCCTGAAGCCAGACCCCGTACTCTTCGGGGAATCCTCCCGCGGCCTCATAGGCATCCCGATGCACCAGTGCGCAGGTGTCGCCGGCCACATTGCGAAGGCGGTTCCAGAAGCGAGCGGCTCCCAAGAAGCGAATCGGAGCACGGCGTGACCCGGTCTCCGTCCGGGGGTCGCCGTCGCCGAGAAAACCCACGCTTGCCGCGGGCACACCGGCAGCGCCGGAGAAGCGCGCAGCGCGCACCAGGCGCGTGACAGCGTCCGGGAACAGGACGTTGTCGTCGTCGAGAAACAGGAGCCAGTCGCCCCGCGCCGCTGCCGCCGCCGTGTTGCGCGCCGCGCCCGCGTGGCGGTTCTCTCCGCGGAGCACGCGCCAACCGCGTTCGGCGAACTCGACTTCCAGTGCGTCGAGTGCGGCAAGTGCTTCGGCGCTCTCGCTCCCGTCGTCGACCAATACCGCCTCGAGGGCCGGATAGTCCTGGTCGAATACACTGTCGACCGTCATGCGCACCAGCTCCGGGCGCTCGTGATGCACGATGCATACCGTAACCAGCGGCGTCTCGGCCGCGGCCGCGCGCGCGCGCGCGGCGAAGCGCTTGGCCGCAGCCTCGAACGGCGCACCTTGGGCATGCCAGTGCGACCACACTTCGAGCGTGCGGGCGAAGCTCCGCCGGGGCCGCACCACGCGCAGCGGCTCAGCGGCGAGCTCCGCGATGCGCTCGCCGAGGGCAATGTGATCGGGCCGGACGAGCGCGAACGCCTGATCCGAGGAGGCGACGAGCTCCGGCGTTCCCCCGACCGCGGTCGCGAGGAAGGGAATGCCGGCCTGGAGGCATTCGACGAGCGCAAGAGATTCGCTCGCCCACAAAGAGGGCAGCACCGCGAGCCGTCCCGGTGCGGAGAGGTAGGAGACCGCTTCCTCATCCCCGAAATCGGTGAGCGTGCGCACCTCGACCGGCCAGTCCCCCGTAGAAGCTTCGATGAACCCCGAACCGTCGAAACGCTCCGGAGCGCGGCCAAGAAAGGTGATGCGCGCCGGCGCCCGGCCCCGGCGCACGAGCCGCTCGATGGCGTTGATGAACAACACGAGTCCTTTGCTCGGCTCGAAAGGGCCGAAGAACACCACCTCTTGCATCGCGACCCCGTCGCGCGCGGCCGCGGTCTCCGCCGAGGAGTCGGGCGCGGGAAAGGGATAGGGCCAGACGAAAGAACGCGCGGGCAAGGCGTAGCCTGCCTCGTGCATCCACCCCAGGAGGTGGGCGCTGCCGCAGATGACGGTATCGGCGAGCTCGATGCTGCGCCGTTCCATGAACACCCAGCCGAGCTCGCGCTCCTGTGACAGGAGTTGCCCACTACCCTCCGCCGCCCACAGCGTCGGACAACGAGCGTGGACGACGAAGTGCGTCACGCCGAAGGCGAGGCCCAGCGACTTGGCGAGAAGCGGGCCGTAGCCCAGCCCGTGCCGGTCGGAGATGTGCACGATGTCGAAAGGCCGCGCGCGGGCGCGCAGCCACTCGTAGAGCGGCCAGGTCGACGCCGCGACCCGCGCCGCGACCCTGCTCTCGTCTCCCGCAGAGGGAGCGATGGACTCGAACGCAACGCCGAGCCCGGCATAGAGAACACGAGCCTCTTCCATGCGCTTCGCGCCGGCCGCTTCGCCGTTGACGCAGGCGATAACCACATCATGGCCCCGACCCGCCAGCAGCCGTGCCAGATGGTCACAGGCAATGCCGGTGCACCCGCTCCCGGCTGGACCCGGAACTTCCGAGACGGCGATGCACACCCGCTTCGTGGCCTCGGACCTCTCGCCACGTTCCTCGAGGAGATCGACATCGAGGGTCGGGAAAGCAGACGATGCGCAATCGGCCCACGTATCTGAAGCGCTATGGTTCACGTCCCGCTCCGGGTGCTGGCAATCGCCCGGCCGCCCTCGATGCGCACCGGCGAGCCGCTCAGGAGTCGACCCGTTTCGGCGTCGAAGACGTCGATCCGCATCCCGTCCTTCGCAGCCAGACCCTCCGGGATGCGCCATCGGAACCCGTGCCGCCCGTTCGTGCCTCTCCAGCGTGCGATGTCGTTGCGCTGCTTGTCGGCGGCGACCACCTCGAGGAGACGTTCCTCCACCAGGACAGCGACCGTTCTGCTGCGCTCGGAGTCGGCCGGGTCGAGGACCCAGCCGCGCACCTCGGCTTGCGGATGGCTCTCCACCGCACTCACAAGACCCCGTGCCCGCCGAGTCGCGGGGGCAGTGGATACCCCGACGACCTCTCTCCCCTCGGCACGGCCGTTCCCGAAGCGCGACCGACTGCCTGCAAGCACGATGGCCTGCGCCATCCGCTCCTGTGGCGTCGGCCCCGGCGGCTCGGGCGGCACAGGCTTTCGGGCCGGTGTGTCGAGACGCTCGACACCCATGCCCTGGAGCAGCAGGAGCATCCCCCGGTACCTCGGGTCGATCAGCGGCCAGTACGCCTGAAGGACGCGGAAGTGTCCGGCGTTCCGGCTGATGTGCAGGGATTTGAGCCCCTTGTGCCCGTAGCGCGCCCAGAAAAGGGCTTCGGGCACGACGGCGATGTCCTGGCCCGATCGGAGCGCGCGAGCGAAGAACTCCTGGTCGTCCTTTCCGATTCCGTAGTCTTCGGTGTTGCCGCCGAGGTCGAGGAAAGCGTCCCGCCGGCAGAGCGCGTTCCCGTCGAGAATCAGGTTCGCGAGCAACGAGAATCCCGAGTCGTCGCCCACATGCTGGATCCGTTGCTCGGCGACAGCATCCGGATCCGGCGCCTCATCGCCCTTGAAGACATCGGAGAAGCTCCCGACGAAGTCCGCACCGCTCGTTTGTGCCGCACGCACGAGAGTCTCGATCGCATGAGGCTTCAGAACGTTGTCATCGTCGAGGAAGTATACGTACTCCCCGCGGGCTGCTCGGGCGGCGCGGTTTCGAGCCGCGCCGAGATACCGGTTGTCCCGGCGTACGAGTCGGACGCGAGCGCCGTGGGCCCGGACCAGCGTTTCGAGCGCCTCGACCGCTCCGGGCGCATCGCTGCCGTCATCGAAAATCAGGGTCTCGATGCGCTCATAGGTCTGCCCGAGCGCTGAAGACAAGGCTGCCTCGACGATCTTCGGGCGATTGAAGTGCATCAGGCATACCGTCACCGGCGGCGTACCCGGAACCTCGGCCGGCTCCGGTGCCGCGAGGTTTGCGAGCAGGCGGGTCCAGGATGCGTCGAGGTCCGCCGGACGGGCCGCGATGCGCAGCGCGCGGCGTCCCCGTGCCGCCTCGGCGATCGCCTCGGCGACCGCATCCGGAAAAGGCGGTACCGACAGCTTCTCCGCCTCGAACGCTTCTCCTACCGCCGCCCCCGTGCCCATGAGCACCGGCGCCCCGTGCACCGCCGGCGCCAGCGCGCCACCGAGGGCGAAGAAGTCCTCGCAGTAGGGCACAAAGAACAGGTCGTCCTCGACATCGGCTGCGTCGTCGCGAGCCCCGATGCTCCACGCGACTTCCGTGCCCGCGAAGCACCGTTCGCACAGGGCTGCGATCTTGTCGTTTCGCTCAGTGGCATCCACTCGCAGGCGGATTCGGCCTTCGGCGTTGCGCAACGTCTCGGAGTGACGTTTCGCGAGCGTGGAGAAGAAGAGAACGTTGCGCTCGATCGGCGGCGCGTCCGGGATGACGAAGCCCGAAGGTCGAAGCGGCGCCGGGTCCGCCCCCGAGACATCGATCTCGGGAAGCACTGCGATGCGGCCCGCCTCCAGGACAGCGCCGGTCCGCACCGCATTCTCCACGAAGCGGTTCGAGGGCGCGACGCACACATCGGCCCTCTCCGCGACCGCTCGTTCCAGACTAAATCGGGCCAGCACCGGGAGTCGCGACGTGATCAGGCGTTCATTGAGGCGGCGCTGCAGGTCGAAGGTCTTGAGCACCACGACGAAGCGCGTCCGCCGCAGGCACACCCCCAGCGCGCGCGCGCGCATCGCGAAACAGGGGGCACCGAGCGCCTGCGTCGAGACGACGATGTCCGGCTCGCGGCGCTTCAGGAGCTCGTAGGTGCGATACGCATGCCGCATCTCCCTCTGGCCGGATCCGCGACCCGAGGCCGGTCGCGGCGAGGGAATCATCTCGACATGTTCGATGCCGAGGATCCGGCGTGCCGTCTCCCGAGCGCGGTGAAGCGGCGAGTCCTCGTGCGTCGGCAGCAGGAACACTTCCGGCGCGTCTCCCAGCGCCCGGCAGGCCCGCAGAGCCGGCGCGAGCAGCCGCGCCTCGCGCGCGACGTCCTGCGCAGTCAGGACGAACGCGACCTCCCGGGGGGTTCGGGATTCGAGATCGGGCTCGGCCTCCAGGAGCGCTGCGACATCCTTCGCGACGCCCGCTCTCGGCGCGGGCGAGGCCGTGTCGAGGAACACGCGCGCTCCCTACCCGCGGGCACACGGTCGAGCGCGGCTACCCGGCCCGGGGGTGCGGCTTCGCAAGCACATGTACCGAGCCGTGCGGGCTCATCATCGCCCTTTCGACCCGCGCGAACATCTCGCACATCGCAATGACCGTCTCCGCGGAGAACAGCCACCACCAGGGACCATTGTGGGGTTGACCGTTCGGCTTGACGAACTTCTCGGACCGACCGGTCAACCCACCGGCTTTGATTCGCCTTTCGTCGAAGTGCTGGCCCAGGATCCTCCGTTGCTTTTCGGAAAGAACGGGCACCAGGAGACACTGACCCCCTGTGAGCTCCACCGTGCCGAACCGGTTTTCAATCCGCTCGGGAACGACCATGCAGGAAAGAATGAACCACTCCCTGGTCATGGCGGCCAAGTTGCCAATCGCCCTTATGGGGTCAGGCGCATGGTAGAGAACGCCCGCGCAGTGCGTGACGTCGAAGGAGCCGAGCTGCTTCGCCACCCGATCGCTACAGATATCGGCGGAAACGCCACGATACTTCGAAATACCGAGCTCTTTGCACCGCTCGCGAAACGCTTGCCAGTTCTTGTGCGATAGCGGGCATACATCTACCATCGTTGCCTCGCGCGCACCGCCCTGGACCGCAACAGACACCTTTTCGTTGACCGTACCCCAGAGACCGCCGATGTCGGCGAAGGTCTTGTCCGGGACCAGCTCGCTGAGCCAGCGCTTCCTTTCGGCACGAAACTTCGCGCTATCAGTGTACGTCGTCAACGTCATCTCCGTTTGTCTCCATGTCTCGGGGTCCGTCCCGGTCGTCTGAGCTATCCGGGCCCGACATCCGGTGTTCACCCCCCGTCACACTCCTGCCATGACCAGATCGTACGCACCCATTGCTTCGTCTACCGTCCCGTAGAGGGTCAGGCTTCCCCTGGTGAGCACCGCCGCGAGGTCGCACTCGGCCCGGATCGCTTCCGGGTTGTGAGACACCAGGATCACCGAAGCCCTCCCGGCCTTCTCCCTGAAGACCCGGCGGTACTTCTTTGTGAATCGCGCATCCCCCGCCGCGACGACCTCGTCGACAAGGTAGCAATCGAACTCCACCGCAAAACTGATTGCCAACGCGAGTCGCGCACGCATGCCGGAAGAGTATGCGCGGATGGGCATGTCGAAGTAGGAACCGAGCTCGGCGAAATCCCGAGCGAAACGCTCTACGATGCGAGGGGTTTCCCCGTAGAGCCTCGCTACGAAACGCGCACCCTGGCGCCCCGTCATGTCCGGGCTGAAACCGCCGGTGAAACCCATGGGCCAGGAGATCCGCACGTCCTTGCGCACCGTGCCGCGGTCGGGTGGCTCCACTCCCCCGATTATGCGCAGCAGTGTGGACTTCCCCGCTCCGTTCACGCCGAGAATACCGACGCTCTTGCCGGTCGGGAATACGGCGGAAACGGAATCGAGCACGGTATTCCACCCCGATCCCAACCGGTAGGTCTTGGATATACCCTCGAGCTCGATCACGTGCGAGCTCGATCACGTGGCGCAGGGTCTCTCGGGGCACGCAACACGCCCGGGGTCCGGCGCCCCCGCGAGATGGGCGCAAGCGTCCCGAATGCGATCCCGGTTCTCGATCTGATG
>CAYFYD010000119.1:0-9692 GCA_964347195.1 uncultured Ectothiorhodospiraceae bacterium | reverse complement strand
ACCGGCTCGGTGCCGTCAAGGAACGAGCGGACCTCGTCCAGGGTCCGCACTCGGTGGGTGTGAAGCATCACGATCATCTCCTGATGATGCCCGCTTCACCCCCCCGTCAGGCTCACCTCACGTTGGAATCACGCGCCCTCCTTCAGGCTCATGTGTCATTGGACAAGACTGAGGCTGGACAACCGGACGTGGAGCGTTACATCATCAGGCCACGAGTAGGAAACGGGACAATCGCCAAGCCAATGACGGGGCATCAACACGGGGTATCCGGTCCAGCCGGAGACGCCCGGGAGGGGAACATCGAATGGGCACATCCACCGTCGTCCTCGTAGGGGGCGGCTTCGATCGCCAGCTGTTCGATGAGCGCTCGTTGTTCCCGGAGTCCATGGGACGAGACTACATGGCGTTCGGCCAAGTAGGACAGTACTCGTACGGAGCGAATACCTACAGATTCACTGTCGTGCCGGACAAAATCATCCTCCAGCACAATGCGGAGGCGGTCCTCTCCAGCGAACTCATCACAGCGGCCGACCACGTCGGGGAAGCGCTGCTGTCTCGGAACCAGGGACATGGTGTGACTGCGCTCGGGTTCAACCTGGAGACAGAATTCCCCCAAGTAGATGGGGGGATATCCGGGGAGGAATACTGCCGCCGGTTGTGCAACAGCGAACGCATACGGAGAGCAATTGGGTCAGGATTCCATGAGGCCCAGTGCCGTGTGGTCGTGGTTGACGGAGGAGTTCGCTACACGCTGCGAATCGAGCCGGATCCCGCTTCAAACGGGGCAAACCTGCTCGTGAACATCAACGGGCATCAGAACATCGGCCCCACCGACGATCTTCGCTCGAAACTGAGCAAGGCAGGAAGCGCGAGAGAGTACATCGAATCGGTGTGCAGCAGCCTATCTCGTGAATTCAAAGGAGATAAGCAATGACCGACCGGGCCACAGCGTCGACTCCGATGTCTCCCCCATTCCTGATGGGGATGCCGCTGGAGGCAGAGGTGCAGTTCGAGGACTACACGTGCGCGGAGGGATCGAGCATGGAGCGCAAACTCCCTTCCGCTGGGGAAGCCAGGAGGGAATGGCAGAGACATAACGTGAAAGTGTTCGGGCCCGGCCCGACTGTGATCTACACACAACTGCTGAAGCGCGTCCTCGCAGCCGAGAGCCAGAAGGGGTCGACGCTCATGAATGTCCCGCATTGGGAGAACACCGACCCGAAGATGACCCACAGCCTGGGGGGGACTTTGCTGGAGCATCTGCATGACGTGCAATCGGTCGTGTTTCCGACAACATTGGCTCACGTAGCCCAGCGGACGATACAGAACGAACTCGAACCAGTTACGCTGTGTCCTGTAGCCGGGTGGCAAGGCAACGACGGAGAGCTGCAAGAAGCCCTTGCGGACCTGGAGAGACTGACGGAAGCCGCAAGCGAGGAAGAAATGCCGGAACCCGACGTGGCGGCTGTCGCAAACGCTCGCATCCTGCTTCCGAAGCTGTTCCAGCTACTGCCGGTGCGCTACCGCGTCTCGCCAACCGAAAGGAGGGGAGTCGCCATTGACGCGCCCATGAGGTGGGGGGCATCCGTGGCTGTGGAGTGCGCCCCCGACGACACGGTGTACTGCTTCGCAACAATCGACGGAAACAGCCGACGGGCGAAGTTCTACCAAATGGACGGACTGCCTGATGTATTCATCGCAAAGGCTCTGCGAGATCTGGCGTCAGGTTAGGCACCGTGGAGGCCATTCAGCAGAGCGAAGGGCTCTGGCGGGACGTCTATCGCCCAAAGGAAAAGAAGGCGTTGGACCGCCCCGTGAAGGAGCGCAGATACAACAGCATCACGAAAGGCGTCTTCAGTAGCACACAGGGACCAGACGCCAGGATCTCGACGAACCTCTACGACCGCGTGTCGCGGGTGTACGCCACGAGCCAAGGAGACCTCAGATCGGGGCGAATCCAAGGATCGAGAGGCGTTCAGGGCTGGCTCGTGATCCAGGTAAGCGACGCCGGGGGCGGGCATCGCCAAGTAGTGCATACCCCCCTGGACGACAACCCGTACCACGCAGAAATCCTGCTACCCGACGAACACACAAGGAGCTGGGAAGATGCTGAAGTGCATCTACGCAGGTTCCTCACGGTGAGTCGATGGGAAGACCGAGTCGGTCCCCTACCTGAAACAGGCAGCGGGGCGGATGCACATTGAAGGCACTCTCGGTAACGCCCGGGGCGGTCGTATCGCGCCGTCACCGACATCGAGCGATGGATCCCGTGGACGTTCCTCGTCCTGCACGCCGTCTTGTTGGTTGCATTCGTCATCGAGAGATAGGTCATCTACGTCGCGATTCCGAAACTCGCGCTGAACTCCTTCAACGTCGATATCTTCTTTATTCCGAGCAGACACAGGGCCCCAAGAGAGCAGCGCTTCAGTCCACGTCCCGGCTGCCTCGCGAGCCGAGCGGAGCCGCGCAGGCTCTACCGGTACCCGTATCACTGAGCTCGCCCCCGATCGCGGGCTGCGCCGGCCTACAGTCCGAGCACTGCCTTGGCGATGATGTTGCGCTGGATCTCGTTGGAGCCGGAATAGATCGAGGCGGCCCGCAGACTGAAGTAGCTGCGCGATCCGTAGCCCGCTTCCCGAGGGCCTACGAGGGCGTCGTTGTAACCGGGCTCGACCTGCTCCGGCACCCGCGGATGGGCGTAGTGGCCGAGCGCTTCCACGGTGAGCTCTGACACGTACTGCTGGAGCTCGGTGCCCCGTACCTTGAGCATCGAGGCTTCCGCTCCCATCGCGTCCGGGCCTCCGGGTCCGAAGAGGAATCGCATCTCGGTGAGCTCGAGGGCGCGCAGGGCGATCTCGGTTTCGGCGACCTTCGCCGCGAAGTCGCGCTCTCCATCGAGGCGCCGGCCGCCCTCCGGCGCGCGCGCCGCGAGCCGCTTCAGGCGCTCGAGGCTCGCCCAGGTGCGCGAGACCTCGGCGGTCCCGAAACGTTCGTTGCCGAGGATGTACTTGGCCGCCGTCCAGCCCTGGTCCTCTTCGCCGACGCGCTGGTGAACCGGCACCCGCACGCCGTCGAAGGTTACCTGGTTCACCTCGTGCACGCCCTCGAACTTGAGGATGGGGCGAACCTCGATACCGGGACTCCCGAGGTCGACGAGCAGCAGGGTGATGCCGTGCTGGCGCTTGCCCGAGCTGTCGGTGCGGAAGAGGCCGAAGATCCAGTCCGAGAAATGCGCATCGCTGGTCCAGATCTTGGCGCCGTTGATGACGTACTCGTCCCCGTCGCGCACCGCCCGACAGCGCAGAGCGGCGAGGTCCGAGCCGGCGTTCGGTTCGGAGAATCCCTGGCACCAGAGCACATCGGCCCGGAGGATCCCCGGCAGGAAGCGCTCCTGCTGTTCCCGCGTGCCGAAGGCCATGATCGCGGGTCCGATCATCGTCGAGCCGTACGGGTTGATACGCGGCGCGCCCGCGAGCGCGAGCTCGCGCTCGAACACGTACTGCTGCGGGTAGCTCCAGCCGGGACCGCCCCATTCCCGGGGCCAGTTGGGGCAGCTCCACCCGCCTCGTGCACAGAGCGCCCGGTGAAAGCGACGCTGGTCCTCCCGGTCGAGGGAGAAATGCTCCGCGCGCGTTCTCGCCCGCAAGGACTCGGGCACTTCTTCCTCGACGAAGCGCCTCACCTCGTCGCGGAACGCGGCGAGCTCGGGGCCGTAGTCGAGGTTCACGCCACCCGGCCCGCGGCCCGGGACGCAGGGGCGGTCCCGTCCCTGCTCACCGCGTGGCCCCGCGCTTCATCGCGAAGGCATCGATCTCCACCACCATCGCGTCGTAGGCGAGCACCGGCACGGGAATGCCGGTGGTGGCGGGACCGGGGTCGGCGAAGTACGAGGAGCGGATCGGCAGGTTCGCGTGCAGCGCCTCCGCGCCGCAGCTCCCCGCGTAGATCGCGATCATCTTGCACACGTCCCCGTAGTCCGCTCCGAGCTCGCGCAGGATGGTGCCGATGTGGACCATCGCCTGGTGGGTCTGCGCGGAGAGGTCGTGCCGGCGGGGCAGGCGGCGGCCGTCCTCGCCCCGCAGCGTACGCCGTGCCCGTGGGTCACCTCGATGGGCCAGCTCCAGTGTCCCTCCGGCCACGCGTAGCGCTTCTCCATCACCCGGCCTCCCGCTCCCCGCTCTGCGCTTCGTCCACTCTACTACGGGTATGCAGCACGTTCATGGCGGGCTCGAGGTCACCGTCGAGCAGGGACTCGAAACGAGGGATCACGCTCTCGATCGCCTCGTCGATGAGCGCCTGCTCGGCCGGGGGTGCGCGGTCCAGCACGTAGCCGATGACTGCGGGCGCCGAACCGGGGTGTCCCACCCCGATGCGCACCCGGGAGAAGGCACGGCTGCCGAGACAGGGAACGATGTCCTCGAGGCCGCGGTGGCCGCCGGTGCCGCCGCCACGCTTGAGGCGCACGGTGCCGGGGGGGAGGTCGATCTCGTCGTGGATCACCAGGATCCCCTCCACCGGGCAGCGGAAGTAGCGGGAGAGCGCCGCCACCGCCCGGCCGCTGTGGTTCATGAAGGTGTGCGGCTTGAGCAGGCGCACGATGTGCCCGTCGAAGCGGAGCTCCGCGGTCTCCCCGAAGAACCGGGCCGAGGACCGGAACGCGGCGCCGTAGCGCTCGGCGAGGCGCTCGACGAGACGGAACCCCGCGTTGTGACGGGTAGCGGCGTAGCGCGGGCCGGGGTGGCCGAGCCCGCACACCACGCCCACGGGGACGGGTCCCGCCCCCTTGCGTTCCGGCTCCCCCCGCGGGGCGCGCGGGCGGGCCCCCGCCCGCCGCGACCCGGGCCCGCCCTCACCGACTCGCGCCGGCGGCGAGGCGCCGGCGCATCGAGGCGGGGTACGGGCTTCGCATTGCCGGCGGGCGGCGCGGGGCGCGGAAGCCGGCGGCGCTAGTCGCCCCCTTGCGCGGGCGGCGCATCGGCCCCAGGCGCCACCGTCGGACCCGCCTCGTCTTCCGTGGGCTCTTCGCCCTCTTCCGCCGCCACTTCGAGCTTCTGCGGGTGCTGCACCGTGACTACCGGCTGATCGTTCTCCGGGTCGTGCACGAGCGGCATCAGCCGCACCCGCTCCGGCATCACGAGCTCGGAGAGGTGCAGGGAGTCGCCCACGTCGAGGCCCGACATGTCCACCTCGACGTACTCGGGGAGATCTCCCGGCAGGCACCCGATCTCGACGTCCACCATCAGGTGGCTGATGACGCCCCCGTGACGCCGGCCCGGAGAGTCCTCCTCGTTGATGAAGTGCAGGGGCACGCGCATGTGCAGCTCTTCGGTGCTGCTCACGCGCTGCAGATCGACGTGAAGGACCTGGCTGGTGGCGGGGTCGCGCTGGAG
This sequence comes from uncultured Ectothiorhodospiraceae bacterium, assembly GCA_964347195.1. Taxonomy (GTDB): domain Bacteria; phylum Pseudomonadota; class Gammaproteobacteria; order HK1; family HK1; genus JAJEAD01. The sequence continues at coordinate 4,302 of CAYFYD010000119.1, read as the reverse complement.
CGCCTTCACCACCGCCTGCGCCTCTTCGCCGCCCACCTGCACCGAAAGGATGTGGGAGAAGAACGCTTCGTTCTCCATCTGCCTGGCGATGCGGCTCGCTTCCATGGAAAGCGAGACAGGATTCCTGCCGGCCCCGTAGAGCACCCCGGGCAGTCGGCCGGCGCGGCGCAGGCGCCGGCTCGCCCCCTTGCCGAGCGCGTCGCGCGGCTCGGCGATGACTTCGAACTGATTCATGCTCCGCTCCATGATCCTCAATCCATGAACAACTCTCCGATCGACTCTTCCTCGTTGACGCGACGCATGCTCTCCGCGAGCAGCTCGGCGACGCTGAGCTGGCGGATGCGTGGGCACCGCGATGCGCGTTCGTCGAGGGGGATGGTGTCGCTCACCACCAGCTCGTCGAGATCGGACGATGCGATGCGCTCGACCGCGGAACCGGAGAGCACCGGATGCGTGCAGTAGGCGACCACGCGCTTCGCCCCCTTCTCCTTCAGCGCCCGCGCGGCGTTGCACAGGGTGCCGGCGGTATCCGCGATGTCGTCCACGATCACGCAGATGCGGCCGTCGACGTCGCCGATGATGTTCATCACCTCCGCCTCGTTCTCGCGCGGCCGGCGCTTGTCGATGATCGCGAGATCGGCGTCCTCCAGTCGCTTGGCCAGCGCCCTTGCCCGGACGACTCCACCGACGTCGGGCGAGACCACCATGTGATCGGGAAGCCAGTGCCGGTACACGTCTCCGAGCAGCACCGGGGAGGCGTATATGTTATCGACCGGGATGTTGAAGAATCCCTGGATCTGGTCGGCGTGCAGATCCATGGTGAGCACCCGGTCCGCCCCCGCCTCCGAGATCATGTCGGCCACCACCTTGGCCGATATGGACACGCGCGCCGCCCGCGGGCGCCGGTCCTGCCGCGCGTAGCCGAAGTAGGGGATCACGGCGGTCACCCGGGCCGCGGAGGACCGGCGCACCGCGTCGAGCATCACCAGCAGCTCCATCAGGTTCTCGTTGACCGGGCGGCAGGTAGGCTGCACGACGAAGACGTCCTGGCCGCGCACCGAGTCGGTGATCTCGACCATCACCTCGCCGTCGCTGAATCGTCCGACGACGGCGCGGGACAGCGACATGTTGAGGCGCCGGGCGATGCCCTGGGCGAGCGGCCGGTTGGCGTTGCCCGAGAACACCATCATGCGCTCGAGGCCCCCCGGACGGCGCTCCACCGAATGGGGTTCCGCGTGCAGGTATCGGGTGTTGTATGAGCGCTCGTTCACTGAGGGTCCGGTTGGGGAGGGAAGACGATGCATGGGGCGCCATGACTCGAACCAGGGAATGCGCGAGTCGAAACCCCGGGCTCCTCACGGCTATCTCATTGATGAATCGGGGAATTTCACGATGAAAGGCCAAGCGCCCGCCACTTCGCACACCATTGCTCAGGCGACTGAACGACAGGGCGCGGGATTATGCGGGACACTTCCGGGGCTTGTACACTCGCCGGCAGCCTCCGGGGCCGGCCTCGTTGAAGCGGAGCGGGCGGAGCGGATAGCCCAGCCGACCCGGCCGGGGGACGCCACGCCCCGGCCACCATCCCGAGACGACTCATGACCGCTACCGCCCTCGACACCGCCCAGCCACCGTCGGAGAACCCGCCATGACGGGCAAAGAGTTCCCCTGCTCTGCGTTGGGACAGTGAGGGCTATGCGATGCGAGTAGCGGCACAAATCACCCTGTCGATCGCCGGGCAGTGGCTAGTGAGAGCACGGACATGATTGAAGCGACGAATGTACAGCCACGAGACGACTACCGTATATGGATCCGGTATTCGGACGGAGTCTCCGGGGAAGTCGATCTGTCCGACTTGGCCGGCAAAGGCGTGTTCCGAGCTTGGGAAGATCATGCCTTCTTCAGCGGCGTCCACGTGGCTCCACACGGCTCCATCGCGTGGAGCGACGACATCGAGATTTGCCCGGATGCGCTCTACATGGAGCTTGCTGGCAAGCCGGTTGAGGAGTCGTTCCCGGGCTCCATGCCCGAAGTCACTGATGTCCGAGATCAGCAGGTTCTACGGGATCACCATACGGATGTACTTCCGGGAGCATGGGCCACCGCACTTCCATGCGTACTACGGAGGCGCCCAGGCTCTGGTACGCATGGAGGATCTCGTCGTAATGAGGGGGCGTCTGCCCCCAAGAGCCCGTAGCCTTGTGGTCGAGTGGGCCTCCCGGCACCAGGAAGAACTGGAAGAGGCCTGGGAGCGGGCAAGGCGCCATGAGAACCCCGGAAGGATCGCCCCATTGGAGTGAGCGGGAGATTCGAGTGGCATGAACCGGACTCATCGTGCGCTCGGCTTCGCACATCGATGCCGATCGGCGCGAAGTGCAACGCCGGTTCGATACCTCGATGGATGCATTCCGATTCGAAATGCACCGCCTCGCCGAACGGCAAGCGCACGTTGAGGGCGCATGGAGTGAAACGGCGAGGTTTGAGGCGTGTGGTTCAATGTGACGTGTGGGGATGTGGCATCGCGTGCGTGGCCATGTTCGCTGGCCGTCCTTATCGAGAAGTCCGCAAGTCGATGTTTCCGACCGGAACGGTAACAGGGACTGACACGACTGCATTGAAAACAGCTCTGGGCTCTTACGGTATACGAACTGGATATCGCACAGTTCGACTGAAGTCGTATCGTGTCCCTGATCTCGACTTGGCTTGTGATGCGATTCTCAAGACGAAGCCTCGTCGTGACGGTTCGTGGCATTGGTTGGTATGGGATGCTGGGAGGAAGCGTATATTGGATCCCCGTAAAACACCGTACAGGCGGCTCACTCTCCACTCCTACCTGAAAGTCCAGCGGAGTTGTTGCGATCGTGGTTGAACTTCGAGATGGCGCATCCCTGGGTCGTGGCTCTCGAGCGGCGATCTCCGACCGATCGAGATGGGGCGGGTGGGTCATCCAAGGCGAGCATCAGCGCAAGCACGCCATCGCTCGTGGCTGACCGGTGGGCGCGTACCGTGCACCGGCACCGGGCGGATGGCCTACACCGAGTTGGGCGAATGCCGCATCCGGCGCGCCCGGCCGGGGCGGTATCGTCCGCCCGTGCCCGAAGACCTCCATGACATCCACGACGCCTCGCTCAAGCGCTGGTTCGAACACCCCCGCACGGTCGAGGACCTGTTGCGCGGGTTCGTGCCCCCGGAGGTGGTCGAAGCGTTCGACTTCGACACTCTGGAACAGCTCTCCGCCCAATACGTCGGCGACGACCTGCGTCAGAGCCGCGGCGACATGGTCTGGCGCGTGCGGGTGCGCGGTGCGGCGGCGCACCAGTGGCTGTATCTGCTCGTACTGCTGGAGTTCCAATCCTCGGTGGACCGCTACATGGCGGCGCGCGTGCTCGCCTACACCGGCCAGACCTTCATGAAACTGCTGCGCAACGAGGCGTTGCCGCCCGACGGCCGGTTGCCGCCGGTGCTGCCGATCGTCCTCTACAACGGGCGCACCCGTTGGTGGGCGGTGCAGGAGGTGGGCGAGACGATCGCGGCGGCCGGCAGCGCTTTGGCGCCCTTTCAGCCCCGGCAACGCTACCTGTTGATTGACGAACGGGCCCTGAAGGTCGACGATTTGCCGCCGGACAACGTGGTCTCGGCACAGATCGAGCTGGATCGACGGTTTCCGCATGTGGGACGGGTGCTCGATGGACTGGCGACGCTGCTCGACGACCCGAGGTACGACGGTCTGAGGCGGGCGGTCGGGGCATGGATTGAGCACACGGCGGTGCGCAGCGGGTGGACGGAGTCGAATCCGGGGCTGGTGGCAGCGTTGAAGGCAATGGCGGAAGCGGGGGATTTGAGTGGCATGAAGTCGATGTATGCGGAGCAGGTCGAGGAATTCGCCGAGATGCACCGCGCCAAGGGCTTGGAGCAGGGCAAGGCGGAGGAGCGGGCGTTGCTGTCGCGCTTGGCAGCGCGCAAGTTCGATACCGGGACCGCCGCGCGCGTGGCGGAATTGCTGGCCGGTGTGGACGACCCGGAGCGCCTTGCCGAGGTCGGCGAGCAGGTGATCGATTGTGACACCGGCGCCGAGTTGCTGGCCCGCGTGAGGCGTGCCGCCGAGCGGGACTGACGGGGGCGCCTGAATCCCGGCGGATCGCGCTTCTTGCGCGACCGCTTCTCGTCATCCGCCCCGGCGTCAGCGGGTCAGGGCTGATTCGTTCTCTTGCCTGTTTCCAAACAACTCGAGGAGTTACGTCGATCGTCAAGCGTCTCGGGCGAAGTCGTCGCCCAGCGAAGAAAGAGACTCTGCATCAAGGA
>CAYFYD010000118.1:0-9709 GCA_964347195.1 uncultured Ectothiorhodospiraceae bacterium | reverse complement strand
TACTCTTCTCGCGGCCCACATGCTCGCGTACCTACGCTTCGCCGGCTCCGTTACCGCACCCGGCGCAAGGCTCGCTACCGGCCGGGCGGGGTTCGCACCCGCAGGATGACATCTCGAGGTTTCATGAAGTCATCGCATACTCCTCTCCTCCCCGACCAGCCTTGCCTGGTCGCACCGAAAGCGGGAATCCATCGCCTGACTCCAGTATTTCGAACTCCGAAACTCGACTTCTGAAGAGCCCCGCCCGCGGCCCGCGGCGACCCGGCGCTTCCCGCGCTCCCTGCCGTCCAGAGGTCGAAGCCTCACCTGTGCGCCCCCCGGACTCGTGCCGAAAGTGCGCAGTCGCATGCCCGGCGGCGTTCGGGCGGAGCACCGAGGACGGAGTGGGACTCCGGCGCTTCCCATGCGCGTCCTCGATGAAGGCCCGCCGACCCTCGCCGCCCGCGGCTACGAAGGCGTTTCCCGGTGCGCTTTGCCGCTGCGGGCTACTCCGGTGCGGTGCTCCGCATCGATTCGCGTCCGGCAAACGACGCATACCACCGCGCGAGCTCCGGCCGCGTGTCGCGCCAGCCCTCGTCCGGATAGCGGAAGTCGAGGTAGCCGAGCGCGCAGGCCGCGGTGATCACGCCGATGTCGAGGGCGCCGTCGAGCGAGGCGGCCTCCGCCTCGAGCGCGTCCAGGGAGCGCCGGTACTTGCGCCGCTGGTTCTCGATCCACTCCGGCCACTGCCGGGACGGCTCGCGCAGCGCGAGCTCGTAGCGGGTGCCCACCGCCGCGTCGAGGATGCCGTCCCCCAGCGCCTGGCGGGTGAGCGCCGCCCAGCGCATGTCTCCCTCCGGCGGGAACATCTTCGGACCCTCGTGCAGGGAGTCGAGATACTCGCAGATCACCCGCGAATCGAAGAGCGCGGTGCCGTCGCCGAGCATCAGGGCCGGGATCTTGCCGAGCGGGTTCGAAGCGAAAAGGCCCGGGTCGGGTGCGACCGGCGTGAACACCGATTGCACCAGATCGATCCGGGAAGCGAGCCCGGTCTCCGCCGCCAGGACCCGCACCTTGCGCACGAAGGGCGACGCGATGTTGAAGAAGAGCTTCATGCCGGAGACCTCGCGGTTGAACGCCCGACCGGGCGCCATCATCGCCCCGCGTCGCCGCGGACTCAATCGCCGGCGCGCATTGGTGGCGGGGGAGGCGGAGCCGACCGCTCGCCCTCGATGGACGCTGCTCGGCGCGGACAGCCTGGGCTCGAAGCTCGCACCGCATCGCGTGCGCGGCGCGTCTCCTTGGCCTCCTTCAGGGTGGCGGTGACGCGCTTCGCCTTGCCTCGGCCCTTCGACTTCGGCGCCTCTCTCCCGAGCGTCGAGCGCTGTCCGACTCCCGGCCACGCTTCCCTCTCGCCGACGCGGGGCGCGATCGTGCTCGGCGGCGCGAATCCGGCGTCACCGCCGGCTCGGGACCGCCACTCGTCACCACGTAGCTCACCCGGCGCACGGGGCGGGCGAGCTTCGCGGGCGGCCTGCACGTGGGGTGGCAGGTTATGGGTGTACTCGGCGACGGGGCGGCGCAGGCGCTTGCGGTACACGAGCTGATCGTCCAGGCGCCCGGCTACGACCCGTACGTAGCGCACCACCCTGCGGTAGGAGTCGTAGCGGGCGTCGAACACGAGCGCCTCGAGAGGCGCCGCGCGGTCGCGCCGCCGGGAGGGGGAAGGTGTTCGGCGATCCCCTCGAGCACCTCTTCGACGCCGATGCCCTGCTTCGCCGAGACCGGGATCGCGGCGAAGGCGTTGAGGCCGAGGTCCTGGTCGATCTCCTCCCGCACCCGCTCCACATCGGTCGCGGGGAGACGGAAGGTTGGCACAGCCCCGTCCCCTCACGCGCCCTGGTTCAACTCGCCGCCATCCTCCGGTAGGCTCCCTTGTCCCTTCCCCTCCTTCCGGATGCCCTCCTCATGGAGCGATTGGCGGCGAAGATCAGGACCATCTCGGACTTCCCGAAGCCCGGGGTCCTTCCTGCATCGGGACATCACCCCGCTCGTCGGCCATCCGGCGACCCTGCGCCTCGCGGTGCGCCATCTCTTTCACCCCATCGTCGATGAGCCGATCGATCCGGTTGTCGGGGTGGAAGCGCGAGGCTTCATCTTCGGCCGCCCCGCGGCATGGGAGCTGGGGGTGAGCTTCGTGCCGCTCAGGAAGCAGAGCGGGCGCATCATGTGCTGCGCCTTCCTGATCGAGCTCGACGCGCTCTGGGGCCGCGAGCGCCTGGGGAGCTACCGGATGCACTCTCTGCTGCATCACTGAGTCTTGCGAATGAACGAGATCGCTCCGCAGGCAATTCAGCAGATTGCCGTCGACAAGCTGCTGCTTGACAGCGAGAACCCCCGCCTCCCGGAACGGCTCCGCGGAAAACGGCAGTCAGAGATCCTCGAGTTTCTCTATGAACAGGGAGCATTGGAGGAGCTTGCGCAGTCCTACGTCGATAACGGCTTCTTCAAGAACGAACCGCTGATCGTCGTCCAGGAGAATGGAGAGAACGTCTATACCGTCGTAGAAGGCAATCGAAGGCTCGCGGCACTACTAGTCCTACGCGGATCGCGAGAGGCCGATGAGCTTCGATTTGACGCCATCTATCCTACCGAGGAGCAAATCGAAGAGCTGAGTGAGGTTCCCTGCTTCCTCATTTCAGGCCGCAACGAGGTTCGCACTTACATCGGATTCAGGCACATCGGAGGAATCAAGACTTGGCCGCCGGAGGCAAAGGCCCGCTATTTGCTGGGCGAGGTAAAGCGGCTCGCAGCAGCGGACGTCGCCAACCCCTTTCCGGAGCTCGCCCGGCGAGTCGGCAGCAATGTTCAAGGGATCAGGAATTCGTATCTTGCGTTTCGCATTCTGCTCTACGCACGAGAGGAGTTCGGTCTGAACGTCGGGTTCGTGCAGGAGCAACGATTCGGAGTCTGGCTTCGTTGTATGAACTCAGCGGACATCAGGAGGTACATAGGGCTCGGCCAAGCACGAACGTACCGCGAGATCGAGAAGCTTCTCGAAGGAATCGAACAAAGCAGGCTCGCAGAGGTGCTCGGAGATCTCGAGAGCAGGGGGAGACATCGAGCCGTGCTGGGGGACTCGCGCGACGTGACCATGTACGGACGAGCTCTCATGGACAAACGCGCGCGCGCGGCACTGCGCAGCACGGGTGACTTGAGCTTGGCCAGGCAGATCGTCGACGAACTGGACTTGACACCGCGGGCTTGGCGGCTTGTCGACAGCGTAAGGCTCTTCCTGGAAGCTCTCCAAAGTGCGGAGACAACTGAGGCATCGAATGACCTGCTCCTGGCCACTGAGGAGCTCTCGAAGCTTGTCCGCTCGGCACGAGCCATCGTCAAAGACCGGATGGATGATCGTGATAGCGAGCCCTGAGCCCGATACTTATGGTCAATACGCACGAGCCTCGCTGCTAGCGGACTATGTAGAGCTGCTTGCGCTGAAAGGCCAGCCGGTAAAGCGTGCAGTCGTTGCGGATTTTCTGGCCGACAACGGATGGGATCTGGAATTAGTGCGCCAACCTCGAGAAAGCATGGATGAAGAACATGGACTGTTGCCGGACAGACTCGACGAAGCTCAAGAGCATGCCCTGGAAACAGCCTCCATCGTTTTTCGACAGATGGAAGAGAGGCGCGCCATTCTGGACGAGCGCTATCCCTTCGTGATTACAGATGAGGTAGTCTCATTCGATCCTGATTTGGATCACGAATCGAGCAGCTACGTGGCGATGCTGACGCTGACCGTCGCGCATGCATTCAAGGTGGATTCACCGCACCGTCCGGAGACTCTGTTCGAACGTATAGTAGCAAGAGCATTGGAGAATCGAGGGTTGTCGTCTACCGGAATGGCTGCGCATCGACGCGAGGGCTACTCCTTTGAAAAGGCGTTGCATGCTGCCTGTGAAGAGGTTGGGCTCAGGGCAGCACCAGATACGGCACCGAGACTCGCCAAAGCTCACGATGAAGGGGTGGACGTCCTCTGCCACATCGGCTGGGAGAGGTATCTGCGACCGAGCTCCTGGGTGTTCATCGGCCAAGTCACCGTAGGTCGGAGCGATACCTGGAGCAAGAAGATCAAGGAACCGAGCCCGCAGACGTGGGCTCGATTTGTCGGCATCCCGAATCGGCCGCTGCCCTTTCTCGCCGTCCCCCATCACGTAGAGCGCTCCATGATGGAGAAGCTCGCCTGCGACGGTAATGCCGTCGTGTTGGACAGGCTTCGGCTGGTGAGGTTCAAAGGCGAGAACGACGCTGAAGAACGGGAGATCATCAAGGCCGTGGCTCAGGAGGAGGTTGAGCCGCTTGCCGGTTAGAGCCGGCGCTTGGGCAGAGGTCGGCGAGCACGCAGCTCCCACAGGCCGGCGCGAGCGCGCGGCACACCTGCCGACCGTGCGCGATCATGGTCACGTGCAGCGACCCTCGGAGCTCTCTGGGAATCGCGGCCTCGAGCGCACGCCCACGGGCTTCGCTCCACTCGCCCGTGGAAGCGAGGCCGAGTCGCTGCGCGACACGCCACACGTGAGTATCGACCGGCAGCACTTCACGGCCGAGAGCGTAGAGCATGACACACAGGGCGGTCTTCCGGGCAACCCCAGGCAAGCTGGTGAGGTACCCTTCGACCTCATCGTCTGCCATCGAGCGGAGCCGATGCAGGCTCAGGACGCCTTCCTTCGCCTCGACTTCACGGAGGATCGCCTGAATCTGTGCGGTCTTCGTCGGCGCGAGACCAGCCTCGTGGATGAGCGACTCCAGCTCATCGGGAGGTGCGTCGCGTACCGCCTCCCAAGTCGAGAGAGAGTCTCGCAGGCGGGAGTAGGTCCGCACGTACTTGATCTCCTGGGTCATCCTGGAAATGACGAGGAAGAGCAGGTCGTCGAGCGGATCCAGGGGATTGAAGTGACGAGGCCGACCATGCACGGCCTCAAGCCGCCGCTCGATCTCTCGAGCGCGACGCTCGTCGGTCAGCGCCGCTTTAGAATACCGGGGCATGCAGGGAGGCGAGACAGGGGGAAGGCATGAGGAATCGCATGCGCGAGGGCGTCGCTGGGGAGCACCTCCTCTGTCTGTCGGCGTTCTCCGGCATCGGGGGGCTCGATCTCGGCCTCGAGTGTGCGGGGTTTCGAACGCTCGGAGCGATCGAGATCAACGCAGCCGCGCGGCGCTCCCTCGCGCTCAATCGTCCTGACCTGTCGAACCTGAGGCCTCACGACATCAACGCGCTCGCTCGCGAGCTGCAACCGCATGCTCTCGGACTCCGAATCGGGGATCTGGCTCTGCTGGCCGCGGGACCACCCTGCCAGCCCTTCTCGAAGGCGGCGCAATGGTCGCGGACCGGCGCCCTTGGCTTGAACGACGACCGTGCAGACTGCCTCCAGGGTCTGGTGAGGCTGATCGAACATTTTCTTCCCCATGCCCTGCTGATTGAGAACGTACCAGGATTCGTGAAGGGCGAGAGCTCGGCCCTGTCAGTCCTGGAGGAAGGGCTTTCAGCCGTGAACCGCCAGCACGGCACGCACTACAGGTTGTCGAGCAGGGTGCTCAACGCGGCGGACTTCGGGGTGCCTCAGCGCCGCAGACGTGCGATCGTCATCGCCCTGCGTAGCGGAGCAGACCCCGCGTGGCCGGAAGCCACCCATCGCGATGGGCCGGTGCGGGCCTGGGATGCCCTCCGAAACGCACGCCCCACGATGGTACCGAAGGCGACCGGACGCTTCGCCAGTCTGCTCCCGTCGATACCGGAAGGTCAGAACTATCAGTACTTTACTGATCATGGCGAAGGGCCCGTGCTCTTCGGATACAGACGCCGGTACTGGTCCTTTCTCCTCAAGCTCGCGAAGGACGAGCCGTCCTGGACGGTCCCGGCGAATCCCGGTCCATCCACAGGCCCCTTTCACTGGGAGAGCCGGCCGCTCGCGCCCGAAGAGGTCCTTCGGCTTCAGACCTTTCCGAGCTCGTGGAAGCTCGAAGGAAGCCACCGAGCGCAGATCCGCCAGGCAGGCAACGCCACTCCTCCGCTTCTGGCCGAGGTGCTGGGTCGAACGATCGCCATGCAACTTTTCGGTGTCGAATTTCGTAGACCACCTGCGCATGCGATCCCTCGGGCCGAGCGCGTGCCCCCGCCTGTGCCTCCACAGCCTGTCGCCGCCGAATACCTTTCGCTGGCCGGTCAGCACGCTCCTCATCCCGGTAGTGGGCTCGGGCCGAAGCCCCGGGGAGTCGCCACTTCACTCGATGATCAGCCGTCAGTTGGTAGCGGGGCGACACCCGCGCGCAGGAGCGCAGAGGGGTCGACGGCCGAAGCGCTCATGTGAAGACGGAGCCCCTCCGAAAGGGAGGAGTACGAAGAGCCCTCATCCAGCGCCGGCGCGCCACGCATGGTGGCACAGGGCAAGAGTGAGGCATCAGAACATCCGGAGCTGGGAGTCTGTGATCTGCGCGAAGCTCGTGCCGAGGAAGTGCAGGATGCCGTCGGCGGCGGGGGCGAGCTGGCGCTCCCGGTAGTGCTCGTGGTCGGGCCGGGGCGGGCGCGCCGCTCCACCCACCGGTTCCGGCCCGTTGCTCGTCACCACGTAGCGCACCCAGCGCCCGGGGCGGGCGAGCTTCGCGGCGGCCTGCACGTGGGGCGGCAGGTTGTGGGTGTACTCGGCGACGGGGCGGCGCAGGCGCTTGCGGTACACGAGCTGATCGTCCAGGCGCCCGGCCAGGAGGTCGTCCAGCACTCCCCGCACGTACTCCTCGTAAGGCTCGTTCAGGAACACCCGCCGGTAGAGCTCGCGCTGGAAGGAGCGCGCGAGCGGGGTCCAGTCGGTGCGCACGCTTTCCAGTCCCTTGAACACCACCTCGAACCCGCCGCCGGCGCCGCGCACCAGACCCGCGTAGCGCTTCTTGCTGCCGGTGCGCTCGCCGCGCACGGTGGGCATGAGAAAGCGCAGGAAGTGGGTCTCGAGCTCGGCCTCGAGAAAGGACTCGAGACGGTGTTCGCGTTCGATCTCGCGCCGCCACCAGAGGTTGAGCGCATCCGCGAGCTCCCGGCCCGCGGCCGCCGCACCGCCCTCGTCGCCCGGGGCGGGGAGGAGCACGAAGAGCGAGTCGGTGTCCCCGTAGATCACCGGGTAGCCGCGCGCTTCGATGAAGTCCCGGCTCTTCTGGATGATCTCGTGCCCGCGGCGGGTGATGCTGGTCGCGAGCCGCGGATCGAAGAAGCGGCAGCCATCGGTGCCGAGCACGCCGTACAGGGAGTTCATCAGGATCTTGACCGCCTGCGAAAGGGCGCCATCGCCCGCCGCCTTCGCCTCTTCGCGAACCGCTCCGAGCTCGGCCACGAGCTCGGGGAGGATCGCACCCTCGCGTGCGAAGGCGGCGCCGGAGAAGCCCGGCACCGGGTCGGGCCCCGGCTCGGCGAGCGCGAAAGGGTCGATCTGGAAGGTCCGGATGATGCTCGGGTACAGGCTCTTGAAGTCCAGCAGCAGCACGTCCCCGTGGAGGCCGGGCCGGGAGTCGAGGACATGGCCGCCGGGGCTGCCCTCGGAATCGCCCGGAGCGGCGCCGACATCGCGCGCCACCCGTCCCCGCCGGTGCAGGCGCGGCAGGTAGAGGTGGTCGAAGGCGGCGACCGAGCCGCCCGGACGGTCCATCGCGAGTCCGGTGATCTCGGCGCGGCGCATGGCGAAGTCCACCAGATGCGCGCGCTCGAAGATGTCCTCGACGAGACGGCAGTCCTCGAGGTTGTAGCGGGCGAGCTCGATCGGGTCCTCCCGGTACAGGCGGGCGATCTCCGCGAGCTTGTCGGTGCCCGACGACAGGCGCTTCCCCCGCCCGAGCATCGCGCGGGCCACGTGCTCGAGCTCGAAGCTCTCGAAGGAACGAAAGCTGGCACGCAGCAGCTCGATACCGTCGAGCACCACGCGCCCCGGGATCCGGGCGACCCGCACCCCGCCCCGCGACCGGGGCTCGAGAGTGCGCGCCCCTTCCCCTCCGCGTGCGAGCGCAAAGCGCAGCCCCACCGCCTCGCAGCGCCGCTCGAGGAAAGCGAGATCGAAATCGAGCACGTTCCAGCCGAGGAGGAGATCCGGGTCGGCACGGCTCACCCACCGGAAGAAGCGCCGCAGCGCCTCGCGCTCGTCGCGGCAGCAGACCAGGTCCAGGTCGGGCGCATCGAGCGGCCGGCCGGTGACCATGAACACGCACCCTTCCTTCCGGGTGCTCACCGCAATCGAGTAGATCTGTCCGTCGAATCCCGAGGTCTCGATGTCGAGGGCGACGTACTCGAAGCGCGGCCGGAAGGAAGCGCGCGTCATCGTCGGGTTGCGGAGCTCGAGGTGACCGCCGCACTCCCTCGCCTCCCCCCGCACACGGAAGGCCGCGGTGATGAAGCGCTCCATCAGGTAGCGGTCGCTCGGCTTGAGGTCCGATTCGAAGACCTGGACGCCATGCCGGCGCAGGCGGCCTCGGGCCTCCGCCAAGGTGCGCTGGTAGCGGAAGTAGAGCCCGTCCACCGCGGCGCCCTCGAGGTCGCACAGGGCGAGGGGACGCCGGGTGATGTCCGGGTCTTCCCCCATGCCGGGGGGAAGGACCGCCGTGCGCGGGATGAACGCGACCGCGCGCTCCCCCTCCACCACCACCCGTACCGGACCCGCATCCGCGCGCGCCCAGAAGGAGAGCTCGAGCCCGGCGGGGGTGTCGCGCCACTGGCGCGTGAGGAGGAAGCAGTCGAGGCCGAGCTCCGGCATCAGCCGCCGGCGTCGATCACCGACCCGCACTTCTCGGCGAGCTTCGTGAGCCGCGGGCGTCGAGACGCCTTGGATCGCGGGCGCACGGACTCGAGAGACACTGAAGGCAGAGTAGTGTCGTGGATTCCCGCTTCCGCGGGAATGACGACGCAATGCGGGGATGACGATGGAGTAACCATGTCGAAGTGGCTCGAGGGAGTACGCCCGTTCACCGGGAGGGAATCGGCGTCCGCAGCAGGAGGTCGCTGAGCAATGCGGGTCTGGGCTCCGCCGCCCCGCGCTCACCCCGGCTCGGGCAGCGGGTGGGTGTGGAAGGCGTAGTCCGTCACCGGCCGGCCGCCGATCAGGTGTTCCTGGATGATGCGTTCGAGCACCTCGGGGGTGCAGCCCCGGTACCAGACCCCGTCCGGATAGACCACCGCGATCGGCCCTTGCTGGCATACCCGCAGGCAGTTCGCCTTGGTGCGGTACACGCTGCCGTCGTCGACGAGGCCGAGCTCGCTCAGGCGCCGCTTGAGAAAGCTCCAGGAGTCCAGGCTGTCGTCCTTCCGGGAGCACTTGGGGTCGCTCTGGTCCGCACACAGGAAGATGTGGCGCCGGATCTCGCCGATCTTCAACTCCTCGACCTTGCGGGCCAGGAACACCGCTCGGTCGGGTACGGGACGCGCCTGCGCACTCATGCTCGGGCCGGACTCCGCTTCTCGGGGCGGGGCGCATTCTACACGCCCGCCCCCCGAGTGCCGGGCGAAGGGCAGGTCGTCATTCGGCGCCGCTTCGTCCCGGCCGCGGACCCTCGGGGTGGCGCATTCGTGTTCGGTCCGGGCACATGGATTCCCGTTTCCATGGAACATCCGCCAAGCCGTTGACTTTTCGTATAGACAGAATGCCTCCAGCAATTCTCATTTTGCTCGTCGGGTCCCGCGGCAGGACCGGCACGCCCGTCG
>CAYFYD010000117.1:0-9795 GCA_964347195.1 uncultured Ectothiorhodospiraceae bacterium | reverse complement strand
AGATTGCGGGCACGCCATCCTTTTTTTCACCCCCACGGTGAATAAGGCGGGATGAGCGGTGTCTGCTCGGCCGGCTTCGCGATGACCGCGTTGCCGGCCGCGAGCGCGGCGAGGATCTGCCCGGAGAAGATCGCGAGCGGGAAGTTCCACGGGGAGATGCATGCGATCACCCCCCGCGGGGACCTCGGCTCCTGCCCGCGCCCGCGCGCGCCGCACTCGCGGAGCGCCTCGCTCGCGTAGTAGCGGGCGAAGTCGCAGGCCTCGCGCAGCTCCCCCACGCCGTCCGGCCAGGTCTTGCCCGCTTCGCGCGCGGCGAGGGCGAAGAGCTCCGCCGCGTGCGCCTCGTAGAGATCGGCCACGCGACGGAGCCGGCTCGCGCGGTCCTCGACGCGGAGCGAGCCCCAAGCTCGGGCGCCGCCCCGCGCCGCCCGGAGCGCGGTCTCGATGTCGGCCGGGGCCGCGGCGCTCACGTGGCCCACGAGATCGTCCGGCCGCGCCGGGTTACGGACCTCCCGGCGCTCGCCCCCGGTGGACGCTCCCGCGACGATCGGCCCCGCCTCCCAGACGGCGGACCGGAAGGCTCCGCGCTCCTCCGCGAGCGCGGCGACCACGACGGGATCGCTCAGGTCCCACCCCTTGGCGTTGCGGCGCTCGGGTCCGTAGAGGTCGGCCGGGGTGACGATGCCCGGGTTCGCGAGCGCGGCGCCGAGGCGCCCCACCGCCGCGATGGGGTCCTGCGCGATCTCCTCCGGCGCCACGCTCTCGTCGACGATCTGGTTCACGAAGGAGCTGTTGGCGCCGTTCTCCAGCAGGCGCCGCACGAGGTAGGCGAGCAGGTCCCGGTGCGCCCCCACCGGGGCGTAGATCCGGCACCGGACACCGTGTGCCGCGCACACCGCGCGATGCAGCGCTTCGCCCATCCCGTGCAGGCGCTGGAGCTCGAAGCGCGCAGGATCGCCGGCCATGTGCAGCACCGCGGCCACCGTGTGCGCGTTGTGCGTCGCGAACTGCGGGTAGATGCGGTCCGCCATCCCGACGAGCCGGCGCACGCACGCGAGGTAGGACACGTCGGTGCTCGCCTTGCGCGTGAAGACCGGGAAACCGTCGAGGCCGAGGACCTGGGCACGCTTTATCTCGGTGTCCCAGTACGCACCCTTGACGAGCCGGACCATGATGCGGCGCCCGAGCTGCCCGGCGAGCACGTGGAGCCAGTCGATGAGGTGCGGGGCGCGCTTCCCGTAGGCCTGCACCACCACCCCGACGCCGTCCCACCCCGCGAGGGCGGGGTCGGCGAGCACCGCCTCCACGACGTCGAGCGAGAGGTCGATCCGGTCCGCTTCTTCGGCATCGACGTTCAGGCCGATACCGGCGGACTTGGCGAGCAGCGCGAGCGAGTGCAGGCGGGCGGCCAGCTCGACCATCACCCGGTCCCGCTGCCCGAACTCGTAGCGCGGGTGCAGGGCCGAGAGCTTGACCGACACCCCGGGCCGGTCGCGGACCCCCGCCCCTCCGCCGGTGCCGGCGAGCGCGGTGATCGCGTTCGAGTACGCGAGGTGATAGCGGCGCGCGTCCGCCTCGGTGCGGGCCGCCTCCCCCAGCATGTCGTATGAGAAGCGGTAGCCCTGCGCCTCCATCTCCGCGGCCCGGGCGGTGGCTTCGCGCATGTCGCGCCCGAGCACGAAGTGGTGCCCGAGCTCGCGCATCGCCTGCGCCACCGCGGCGCGGATGACCGGCTCGCCGAGACGCCGGATCGTCTCGCGCAGCACCCCGGCCAGACCCCGCTCTCCTTCGCCGAGCACCTTGCCGGTCAGCAACAGCGCCCAGGTCGAGGCGTTGACGAGCGGCGAGCTCGATTGCCCGAGGTGCGCCGCCCAGTCCGAGGCCCCGATCTTGTCCTCGATCAGCGCATCGATGGTCTCCGCGTCGGGCACCCGCAGCAGCGCTTCGGCGAGACACATGAGCGCCACCCCCTCGCCGGTCGAGAGTCCGTACTCGACGAGAAAGCTCTGCAGGACCGAGCTGCCCGCGGCGGCCCGGGTGGTGCGCACCAGATCGAGCGCACGGGCGGTGATCGCATCCCGGTCCGCGCGGGTGAGCGCCGCGCTCTCGACCCGCTCGCGCAGCGCGGCCGCCTCCTCCTGGAGGGTGGCGGCACGCATCGCCGCCCGGATCTCGCCGAGCCGTTTTCGAGAGCTGGCCATGCCGATGCCCGACAACCGGGACCCTCCGAAGCCGAGCCTCCAAGCATAGCGCGCTGCGCCCACCCCGGGACCCGGGTGCTCCCCGGATGGAAGCGCCGTTCCGCCTGCGCCGCCAGGTTCCGGCCACCCGAAGCGCCCGGCGGGTGCCCCGGGGAAGCCTCGTGGGGTCCGACCCTGCTCGGGACCCCATTGCGCCTCACGGCAAGTGCCGGAGTATTGGCGAGGATGACCGTGATTCTATGGGCGCAGCGACCAGGTTGCGATTCGGGAGATACTCCATCGGGAGCATTTGACGCCTCCCTCTCCGTAGAACAACCGACCTTCACGACAGATCTTCACTCTCCGGGCACGGGGTGGTGCCGTCCGCATCGCTCGAAGCTCAGTCACGGGACCCGGCACAAGGTGTTGTCGGCAAGAAGCCGCTGGTGGGCTCTGCCGAAGGCCGTACTGACGAGAGTCGAGTACACCTTGCCTTTGGGCCGGTCGAGCAGATCCCTGTTCCTGAAGTCATCGCGCAGCGCAACGTCGTTGGAGTACAGCAAACGTGCTCCGCTGAGCTGAGCCAGGGAGATGATGTGCTCATCATCGGACGTGCACGAACCCGCATCTTGCAGCTCTCGCATCCTTGCATCGATTCGTTCCCTCGCCACGATCCGGATCTTGCCGGTCTGAACCGCGATCGCCCGCCACTTTCGAAAGTGCCCATGGGCATCGAGCTCTTCGAGCGCTCTGCCGCCGGCCACCAGGCGCAGGCTGCCCTTATCGATCCAGTTGCGAAACTTCCTGCCGGCAGGGGGTTGCTCGGGACCGAACACCTCGTGCACTACGCTGGCGTCGACGATCGCACACATCAGAAGCGGAGCGATCTTTCCGTTTCCGCCATGAAGAAGCGGCCATAGCTCGGCGGCGCGTCCAGGACGTTCCCCTCCTGATCCAGGCGCAGGGAATGGATGCTGACCTCCAGCGCACCGCGCTCGAAGTAGAGAATGGAGACGTCTTCCGGCCGCAACCGCCCAACGCCGTCGCGCACGTCCATGCGGATCCGGTTGAGCAGGTGGTCGCTGTGGGTTTCGACTACCAGGAGACGGTCCCTGGCGCCGGCGACCTCACAGAACAGGCTCCCCAGCGCGGCTTGCGCGCTGGGGTGCAGATGGACTTCCGGCTGCTGGAGAAGAAAGGTCGACGGCGCGTCAGCGCGAAGCAGCTCGGTGATGACGGGCAGCACCTGACTGACGCCGTAGCCCACGTCGATCAGGTTGCGGTGGGGGCCTTTGAGGCGCCCGCCGGGAGCGAACTTCCTGACCTGCACCTGAAAGGGCTCGCTCTGCCGGGTACCCAGAGGCTTGATGGACAGCTCGTCGAAGAGACCGGCGCTCCGACCGAAGTCCTCCAGCCGCCCCTTCAACCTGCTCCACGCTTTCCTGTTCTGCAGGTACACGTCCGCCAGATACATGGGCACGTAGTCACCCTCGGGGTCGCGGGCCGGCCGGGCGGGGTCGTAGGTGCGGCGCGGCTTCGAGCGTACCGGCGCGCTGGCGAAAGGTGGTATCAGAGGTCCTCCGTACTGGCCGAGTCCCGTTTCGTGGAGAAACTCCTGGATGGCACCGAAGTCTTCTCTGGGCATGCGCTTCGACCCCGCTCGTCCTCCCGAAGATCGGTCGTTGGCGCCGGCGGCCCGCAAGTTGTGAAAGAGCGAGATGAGAATAAAGACGGGCATCAGACGGAAAGAATTCGTCGAGGACGCAGCGCCAATCTCCAGCCGCCGCCGCCACGACCTCTTCGACATCCCGACAATCACCTCAACCGCATCGCCGGCGGAGGTAAGGGTGATCGACTTGTCATCGCCCTCAACGTGCCTCCTGCTCGGCACGGGAGTCGTACCTCGTCTCTCGAAGGTCACGTCGAACGAGAACCCATGTCCGCTCTCGTTATCGAGAGTAGCGTGAAATCCGGCCTGAAAGGTGTCCGCACGACCGCCCCGGGCCCTTCGATGATGAGCAATCTCGTCGAAGCTGCCGAGATCGTAAGGCTCCTCCTTGAAGTCCGGTACGACCTCCCGATAGGCGATGTCCCACAACGCCCGGATCATGGCCATGAAGGAGGTCTTGCCGGTGCTGTTCTCGCCCACCAGCAAGGTCAGCGGCGCCAAGCGGGCGCTCTGCTCGCCGTGGAAGCACCGGTAGTCTCTGAGGGTGATCTGGTCCAGACCCGTGGCCTCGTATACCCCTGCGGGGGTCTATGTATCCGGTTTACGGGGGTGCAAGTCAACGGCGCTCGACGGTAGCCGCCGGGCGCCCCGTCGTATCGCGGCGGCACGCATCGCCGCCCGGATCTCGCCGAGCCGAGTGCGCCCGTGGGCCATGCCGATGCCCGACAACCGGGACCCTCCGAAGCCGAGCCTCCAAGCATAGCGCGCTGCGCCCACCCCGGGACCCGGGTGCTCCCCGGATGGAAACACCGTTCCGCCTGCGCCGCCGGGTTCCGGCCACTCGAAGCGCCCGGCGGGCGCCCTCTCGTCCATGGACCGGCTCCGCTGGGCAACGGGCGAAGGCTCCCGGCTCGGCGGCATCCTGGTCTTGCGCGGCGGGCGCCGGTCGGGTTGACTGCATGAGGTGGGAGAGATGTACGCTGAATCTGCGGACCGGGGGGCGCCCCTTGCCTGCCAATGACGTCTGGATTGCTGCGTCGGCGGCACGGGCGGGCGCGACCCTTCCGACCTTCGATGCCCACTTCCGAAGCGTCGCCCGCGTCGGGACGCTCGTTCTCCGGACTCCGGTGCTTCGCTACCGTCTCATGGCCGCGTGACGCCAGCCGCCCGGTGGTTGAAATGAAGCGCATCAACGGCAACGACACCGCATGAACGGGTACCGGCTCGGGGTGGACATCGGCGGCACCTTCACCGACTTCGCCCTGTTCGACACCCGGAGCGCCGCGCTGCGCATCCACAAGTGTCTCACCACCCCGGACGATCCCTCCCGCGCCGTCATCGAGGGGGCGGTGGCCCTGCTCGAGCGCGAATCGGTGGACATCGCCGATCTCCGCGAGGTGGTGCACGGCACCACCCTCGTCACCAACGCGGTCATCGAGCGCAAGGGCGCGCGCACCGGGATGCTCATCACGGAAGGATTCCGGGACATCCCGGACATGCGCGAGGAGAAGCGCTACGACGTCTTCGACCTGCGCATCACCTTCCCCGAGCCGATCGTGCCCCGCGCACGGCGCCGCGAGGTGTCCGAGCGCATGCGCTTCGACGGCACGGTGGAACGCCCGCTCGACCTCGAGGCGGCGCGCGCCGCAGTGCATGACCTGGTGCGGGAGGAGCGCATCGAGGCGCTCGCGATCTGTCTGCTGCACGCATACGCCGACGCGGCCCACGAGGAAGCGCTCCGCCGCATGGTCGAGGAGTCCTTCCCCGATCTCTTCGTGTCCACGTCCGCCGAAGTCTTCCCGGGGTGGCGGGAGTTCGAGCGCTTCACCACCACCAGCATCAACGCTTGCACCGGGCCGATGTTCGGCCGCTATCTCCGGCGCATCGAGAGCGGGCTCGCGGCACTCGGCTTCCGTGGCCGCCTCCACGTGATGAGCGCGAGCGGCGGCGCCCTCGCCCCGTCCCTCGCGCGCCGCCTTCCGGTCCGGGTCATCGAGTCGGGCCCCGCCGCGGGCGCTGGGATGTCGGCCGTTCACGGTCGCGCCCTCGCGATTCCGAATCTGCTCTCGTTCGACATGGGAGGCACCACCGCGAAGGGGGCGCTGGTGCGCGATGGCGCGGCGATGAAGGTCTACGCTCTCGAGGTCGCGCGAGCGCACGAGTTCAAGGCGGGCAGCGGGCTGCCGGTGCGCACTCCGGTCATCGACATGATCGAGATCGGCGCGGGCGGCGGCAGCATCGCCGAGCCGGACCTCCGCGGCACCATCCGGGTCGGCCCCCGGAGCGCCGGGGCCTCCCCCGGTCCCGCCTGCTACGCTCGGGGCGGTGAAGATGCGACGCTGAGTGACGCCAACCTGGTGCTGGGCTACCTGGACCCCGAGTTCTTCCTCGGCGGAGAAATGCGACTCGACCGCGGCCTCGCCGAGCGCGCGATCGCCACCCGGATAGCCCGACCCCTCGCACTCACGCTCGAACGGGCGGCGTTCGGGGTCCACGACATCGTGAGCGAGGATGTGGCGCGCGCCTTTCGCATTCATGCCTCGGAGCGCGGCTTCGACTATCGTTCTTCGTCCATGGTCGCCTTCGGCGGCAGCGGCCCGGTGCACGCGATACGGGTCGCGAGGAAGCTCGGCATTCCCCGGGTGGTGTTCCCGGTCGCGGCAGGGGTGATGTCCGCGATCGGGCTGCTCGCCAGTCCCCTCGCGTTCGAGGTGGCGCTCACCCGGGAGCGCTTCGTACGCGACCTCGACGACGCCGAGATCGCGGCCGCGTTTGCGGAGGTCGAAGCGGAAGCGGCGGCGCCTCTGCTCGCATCGGGTCTCGACGCTTCCCGGATCACGATGGTCCGTCGTCTCGACATGCACTACCACGGCCAGGGACACGAGATCGAAGTCACCCTGCCCGCCGCCGTTCCGGGAGTCAGAGGGCTCTCCGATCGCTTTCGCCGGCGCTACGAAGCCCTCTACGCGTTCGCACCGCTCGATGCTCCCCTCGTCATCACGACCTGGAAGGTGGAGGCGCGTGCGCCCGACCCGGGCATTGCCGCGAGCTACTCCACCGGAGCTCCGGACGACGGCGCGCCATCGGCGCGAAAGGGTGAGCGCCGCGCCTGGTTCCCCGATGCGCAGGGGTGGGTGGACGCCGCGGTCTACGACCGCTACGCACTCGCGAAGGGCAGTGTCGTGGAGGGTCCGGCGCTCATCGAGGAGCGCGAGTCCACGGTGGTGGTCGGCCCCGGCGACCGGGTACGGGTAGACCCATACGGCAACCTCGTCGCGGAGCTCGACACGGTCGGGCGGAGAGCAGAAGACGCCGCCGGCGCGGACGATGGGTCCGCCGCCGGACTCGGAGCGCAGCTCGAGGGCGCCGCCGCGCGCGGCGGTGCGTGGGAGGGCGGGCGATGAGCTGTCCCCTCTCGCCCGCTCCACCGCTCGATGCGGTGAGCACCGGCATCCTGTGGGACCGGCTCGTTACCATCGCGGACGAGATCGTGTCCGCACTCGTGCGCACTTCCTTCTCCACCATCGTGAGGGAGAGCTACGACCTGACGGTTGCCGTGCTCGATGGCGACGGCGAGCTGGTGGCCCAGGGCACCTGTTCCCTGCCGGTGTTCATGGGCACCGCGCCCGCGACTCTGCGCTACATGCTGGAGCGCTTCCCGGCCGAGACCCTGCGGCCGGGCGACGTGGTGATCACCAACGATCCGTGGTACGGCACCGGGCACATCTTCGATGTCAACGTGATGCGCCCCGTGTTTCGGCGAGGACGCATCGTCGCCTACGTGATCAGCATCACCCACCTGCCGGACATCGGCGGGCTCGGATTCGGTGCGGCGGCGGAGGAGATCTACCACGAAGGGCTGCGCCTGCCGATCTGCAAGCTCTTCGATGCGGGACGCCGCAACGACCTCATCGTGGAGATCGTGCGCACCAACGTCCGGGCCCCGGACGAGGTGATCGGCGATCTGATGGCGAACGTCACCGCGACCGCAATCGGCGAGCGCATGCTGCTCGACTTCCTCGACGAGCACGCCCTCCCCGACTTCCGCGCCCTCTCCGCCGAGGTCCGGGGGCGGTCCGAGACGGCGATGCGACGTCGCCTGGGCGCCATGCGTCCCGGTGTCTACCGCAACCGGGTGGAGATCGAAGGCCCGGAGGGCGCGATCGCGCTCGCGCTCCGCGTCGAAGTGGGCAAGGGGCGCCTGCACGCCGACTTCACGGGGACCGGGGCGAGCGTTCGCCGGGGGATCAACGTGCCCTTCTGCTACACCCGGGCGATGGTCCTCTACACTGTCAAGTGCGTGACCGTGCCCGAGCTTCCCAACAACGGGGGCATGAGCGCGCCGATCAGCGCGACGGCGCCGCCCGGCTGCCTCCTCAACGCGGAGCCTCCCTCGCCCACCGGGGCCCGCCACATGATCGGCCACTACGTCGCGCCGCTCGTGTTCGGAGCGCTGGCGGAGGCGGCACCGGAGCGCGTGCAGGCGGACTGCGGCATGATGGACCTGCTCACCGTCCAGGGCCGTCACCGGGACGGGCGCGCGGTGTCCACCATCTACTTCGCGGCGGGCGGGTTCGGCGCGCTGCGCGGCCACGACGGGGGCGAAACCCTGCCCGGCCCCTCCAACATGGCGGTGGTGCCGGTCGAGGTGTGGGAGACGATGACCGGCACCACCATCGAGCGCAAGCGCCTGCTCGCGGACTCCGGCGGGGCCGGGGCGGCACGCGGCGGTCTCGGACAGGAGGTGGTCATCCGAAACGACACCGGACATCCCCTCACCGTGCTCTGCATGGCGAACCGCACCGAGTTCGTGGCCCGGGGCCTCGCGGGCGGGCGGTCCGGCGCGGCGCGCGAGCACCGCATCAACGGCGAGCCGGTCGACCCGCGGGGCCGCCTCCAACTCGCGCCCGGCGATCGCATCACCCTGATCGAGGCGGGCGGCGGCGGATACGGCGACCCTCGGGAACGCGATCGCGAGAGCGTGCGACGCGACGTGGCGAATGGCTTCGTGTCTCCGGCGGCGGCGCAGCGCGAGTACGGCTTCGAGGGGTGAGGTTCCGGCCACCTGAACGCCGATGTGATGCTCGATGCCAAGCGCCGGAGTGAGGCGGGACACCATGGCCCGTCGGTCCCGCGGGCCTCCGACCATGGGCACCACGCTCGCCATCGACGGCGAGGTCCGGGCGGCGACCTCGTGCGTCGCGAGATGCGCGGTCGCCGGGGACGCGGACGCGAGGCGACAGCGCCCGCGCTCGAGGATGGTCGCGCCCCTCGGTCGGCTCTCGGTACGGGGGGAGAAGAGAACAGCCAGGACAGTCCCGGGGCACGTGCGCGGAGCATACCCTGCGAGACGAGTGCGTTTCTGTAGGCCACGGACCCGATGCAGGTCAGCCGGCATGCCGCGTTCACCTCGCCCCATGCGAAGTACGGGCGGGAACGCCGCGGGATCGGCCAAAGGCCGGCCTGCTCGCGAGCGGGTTCACTCGGGAACCTTTGCTGTGAAGACAGACCCGGGACGGGCGATGTACCGCGCACCCAGGAGATCCGCCTTCGCGACGCCGGACCTATTCGTGCGACGGGGTGGCCGGCTCGTCCATGCGTGTTTGGACGGGATCCCCCTGGGTGCAGTTCCGGCCCTCTCGCGAGCGGAGCCGCTCGGCGACACCGCACGAAGCATGACCGAGGCACAAACAGGGCGCATGAGAGCGCATCAGCGTGCCAGGATGTGTGGCCCGGCCCAGGGCCATCCCGAAGTCGGAGACATCCCACTGATCCGCCCTGTTTTCCAGCGGCAGTCTGAATAAGCTAGTTTTATATTTTAAATCAATCAGTTATGACAGAAAACAAGATGATCCTGGTGGCCCGGCCGGCGCGACGTGACCCTGGCCGCCGGCCCAGGACCATTCAGAAGTCGAGTTGCGGGGTTCGAAGTACTGGAATCAGGCG
>CAYFYD010000116.1:0-9815 GCA_964347195.1 uncultured Ectothiorhodospiraceae bacterium | reverse complement strand
CCGCTGAGCTAAGCACCCGGAAAGGAGGCGCGCCAGTCTACGATGTCCTCGGGCGTCTTGCCACACGCGAGACGCCGGTCAATGCGTCGTCAGCGGCTCCCGGGACTCTCCTCCTTCGCTTGTCTGCTCGGCGTCCACCACGGCCTCTTCGTCCGCGACCGGGTCCGGCATGCGTTGCAGGGCCACTTCCAGCACCTGGTCGATCCACTTGACCGCCTGGATGTCCAGGTTCTGCTTGATGTTGGCGGGAATCTCGGTCAGCTCGCGCTGGTTCTCGTCCGGGATCATCACGGTTTCTATTCCGCCCCGAAGCGCCGCCAGCAGCTTCTCCTTGAGGCCGCCGATCGGCAGCACCGCACCGCGCAGGGTAATCTCTCCGGTCATCGCGACGCTCGACCGTACCGGAACTCCGGACAGGGCCGAGACCAGCGCGGTGCACATCCCCACTCCGGCGCTGGGGCCATCCTTGGGGGTCGCCCCCTCCGGAACATGAATGTGGATGTCGTGCTTCTGGTAGAAATCCGGTGAGATGCCGAGAGCCTGGGCACGAGTACGGACCACGGTGATCGCGGCCTGGATGGACTCCTGCATGACGTCACCGAGCTGGCCGGTATAGGTCGCCTTGCCCTTGCCGGACATCACCGCCGCCTCGATGGTCAGGAGATCGCCCCCCACCTCGGTCCATGCCAGGCCCGTGGCCTGGCCGACCCGATCCTTCAGCTCGCTCTTCCCATGCCGGAAGCGCTTGACCCCCAGGTACTTCTCGAGACTTCTCGGCCCTATGCGCACCCGCCCCTTCGAGTTGGCGGACACTTGCCGCTTCACCACCTTGCGGCAGATCTTGGCCACCTCGCGCTCCACGTTGCGCACCCCCGCTTCCCGGGTCCAGTAGCGGACGATGTCCCGAATCGCCGGGTCGGAAATGCCGAGCTCCCTTTCGTGCAGACCGTTGTTCTTCATCTGCTTGGGAACCAAGTAGCGGTTCGCGATCGCGACCTTCTCGTCTTCGGTGTATCCCGCGAGCCGGATGACCTCCATGCGGTCCAGCAGCGCGGGAGGGATGTTCAACGTGTTTGCGGTGGCAACGAACATCACGTCGGAGAGATCGTAGTCGACCTCCAGGTAGTGATCGTTGAACGTATGGTTCTGTTCCGGATCGAGCACTTCCAGCAGGGCCGACGACGGGTCGCCCCGAAAGTCCATGGACATCTTGTCGACCTCGTCGAGCAGAAAGAGCGGATTGCGCACCCCCACCTTCGCGAGGTTCTGCACGATCTTGCCCGGCAGCGCACCGATGTAGGTGCGCCGGTGACCCCGGATCTCGGCCTCGTCGCGCACGCCGCCGAGCGACATGCGCACGAACTTGCGATGGGTAGCGCGTGCGATCGACTGCCCGAGGGAGGTCTTTCCCACTCCGGGAGGACCCACCAAGCACAGGATCGGGCCTTTCAGCTTTCTGACCCGATGCTGGACGGCAAGGTACTCGACGATCCGCTCCTTTACCTTGTCCAGACCGTAGTGGTCGGCCTCGAGCACCGCTTCCGCTTCGGAGAGATTGTGTCGGATGCGAGTGCGTTTCTTCCAGGGCACGCCGACCAGCCAGTCGATGTAGTTGCGCACCACCGTCGCCTCGGCGGACATCGACGACATCATCCGGAGCTTGTTCAGCTCGGCGACCGCCTTTCCCTTGGCTTCCTTGGTCATGCCGGCCTTCTCGATCTTGCGCGAGAGCTCCTCGATCTCGTTGGGAGCATCGTCCATGTCTCCGAGCTCTTTCTGAATCGCCTTCATCTGCTCGTTGAGGTAGTACTCGCGCTGGCTCTTCTCCATCTGCCGCTTCACTCGGCCGCGGATGCGCTTCTCGACCTGGAGGAGATCGATCTCCTCCTCCAGCAGGCTGACGAGATGTTCGAGGCGCCCCGCGACGCTGGCGATCTCGAGGATTTCCTGCTTCTGCTCGATCTTGACCGAAAGATGGGCGGCGACGGTGTCGGCGAGACGACCCGCTTCGTCAATGCCGGAAAGCGAGGAGAGGATCTCGGGGGGCACCTTCTTGTTGAGCTTGACGTACTGCTCGAACTGGGCGAGCAGGGAGCGCGACAGCGCTTCGGTCTCCCGCTCGTCGCTCGGGTCGCCCTCGAGGGGCGAGACCTCGGCGGCGAGGAATTCCGCTTCGTCGGCGAAACGTCGGATCCCGACCCGCTCGCCACCCTCGACCAGCACCTTGACCGTGCCATCGGGCAGCTTGAGGAGCTGCAGAATGGACGACACGGTGCCGATCCGGTAGATGTCCTCCGGTCCCGGCTCGTCCTGGGCGGCGTCCTTCTGAGCCACCAGGAGGATCCGCTTGTCCACTTCCATCGCGCGGTCCAGGGCGCGGATCGACCTGTTCCGCCCTACGAACAGCGGGATGACCATGTGCGGAAACACGACCACGTCTCGAAGCGGCAGAACCGGAATGACCACATGCATAGCTGATACCACTCTAACTCGCTGAAGCACCCGGGGCGCCCGCGCCCCCGGCCTGTCGCACGCCGCCCGGGCCCTGAGGAGGAGATCTGGTGTCGGGAAGCGCGAAACTCAACCCCGGGCGCGGGATGCGCTCCCGGCCCGGCCCGCCGGAACGGGTCTCGCTACGCGAGCTCATATCCCCGACCTGGCCAGCGAAGAGCGCCGGGAAAGGGTCACCGCGGCGGCCACCTCGAGGGGCGCCCCCCATTCCCCGCCCGGGACTCAGTCCGATACCGCACGCTGCCGGTCGCCCTCGTAGATGAAGAGCGGCTCGGAATCGCCGCCGATCGTGTTGCCGTCGATGACCACCTTCGAGACGCTGTCCATGGAGGGCAGGTCGTACATGGTGTCGAGCAGCGTACCCTCCACGATGGAACGCAGGCCACGGGCGCCCGTCTTGCGCTCCATCGCCCGCTTGGCCACCGCGCGGAGCGCCTCGTCACGAAACTCGATCTCGCACCCTTCCATCGCGAAGAGCCGCCGGTACTGCTTGACGAGCGCGTTCTTCGGCTCGGTGAGGATCTGCATGAGCTGGCCCTCGTCGAGCTCGTCGAGGGTGGCGAGGATGGGCAGCCGCCCCACGAACTCCGGGATCAGTCCGTACTGAATCAGGTCCTCCGGCTCCACTTCGCGCAGCACCTCGCCCACCTGCCTGTTGTCGTCCTTGCCCTTGACGTCGGCCCCGAACCCGATGCCGCCCTTCTTCGACGAGCGGTTCTCGATGATCCGGGCGAGCCCGTCGAAGGCGCCGCCGCAGATGAACAGGATGTTCGCGGTGTTGACCTGAAGGAACTCCTGCTGCGGGTGCTTGCGACCGCCCTGGGGAGGCACCGACGCTACCGTCCCTTCGATCAACTTCAGAAGCGCCTGCTGGACTCCCTCGCCGGACACGTCCCGGGTGATGGAAGGGTTGTCGGACTTGCGTGAGATCTTGTCGATCTCGTCTATGTAGACGATGCCCGTCTGCGCTTTCTCGACGTCGTAGTCGCACTTCTGAAGAAGCTTCTGGATGATGTTCTCGACATCTTCTCCTACGTAACCCGCCTCCGTGAGGGTGGTCGCGTCCGCGATGGTAAAGGGGACGTTCAACAGGCGCGCAAGCGTCTCGGCGAGCAGGGTCTTGCCGCATCCGGTGGGCCCGATGAGCAGTACGTTGCTCTTGGAAAGCTCTACCTCGTCCACCTTGACGCCGGAATCGAGGCGCTTGTAATGGTTGTACACCGCGACCGACAGGACTTTCTTGGCGTGGGGCTGACCGACTACATAGTCATTGAGGATCTGGTTTATCTCGCGGGGAGCCGGCAGCTTGCTCCCGGTCGCGCCGCTCGATTTCTCCTGGACCTCCTCGCGAATGATGTCGTTGCACAGCTCCACGCACTCGTCGCATATGAAGACGGACGGTCCCGCTATGAGCTTGTGGACTTCGTGCTGGCTCTTGCCGCAGAACGAGCAATAGAGCAGACGGTCGCCGTCGCCGCCCCTGCCGTGGGTCTCGTTCGCCACCGTGCAGTCCCGCTACCGAGCTCCGCCGGGGCCGCGGGCTTCGAGCACTTCGTCCACGAGTCCGTAGGCGACCGCCTCCTCGCTGTTCATGAAGCGGTCGCGGTCGGTATCGTCGGCGATCCTTTCAATGGACTGACCGGTATGCATCGCGAGAATCGCGTTCAGGCGTTCGCGGGTACGCAGGATCTCCTTGGCATGGATGTCGATGTCGGACGCCTGACCCTGGAAACCTCCCAGCGGCTGGTGGATCAACATGCGCGAATGAGGAAGACAGAAGCGTTTGCCGCCGGCCCCTCCCGCGAGGAGCACCGCGCCCATGCTCGCCGCCTGCCCCACGCACATCGTGCTGATGGCCGGCCTTATGAACTGCATGGTGTCGTAGATCGCGAGTCCCGCGCTCACCAGCCCTCCCGGTGAATTGACGTAGAGGTGGACGTCCTTGTCGGGATTCTCCGATTCCAGGAACAGGAGCTGCGCGACGACCACGTTGGCCATGTAGTCGTCGATGGGACCGCAGACAAAGACCACCCGTTCCTTCAGCAGACGGGAATAGATGTCGTACGAACGCTCCCCGCGCGCCGACTGCTCGACGACGATCGGAACGAGGTTCAGGGCGCGGGGCGGCTGCGCACCCCCGCCGCCCCCGGCGCTGAGACTACCCGGCTCGGTCATGGGTCGAGCTTTCCTTTGTGCAGATGCCGTCCTCGAAGCGATATCGAGCCTGCTTCAAGGGACCCCGAACCGTCAAGGGGCAGGGTTCGGTCCACCCGCGCGGCACTACGCGTTCCCCGGCTGCCCAGTCTGCCCGGGACCCAGTACCTCGTCAAACGACAAGTGCTCCTCCTCGACGCTCGCCCTCTCGAGAATCCACTCGACAACCTGGTCTTCGAGCACCGTGGACTCGATGTAGGAACGACGTTCGGGGTCCGAGTAGTAGTTCATCACCTCGTTCTCGTCCTCGTAGGTCGAAGCGATGGTCTCTATGCGCTGGCGTACCCGGTCGGGGTCGACTCGTATGCCGTGAGCCTTGACCGTTTCCGCCATCAGCAGGCCGAGCGTCACCCGGCGTCTCGCCGCTTCCTCGAACATGGATCGCTCGAGCGACAGGCGATCCGGGTCCACACCCGAATGCC
The DNA here is from genome assembly GCA_964347195.1 of uncultured Ectothiorhodospiraceae bacterium. Taxonomy (GTDB): domain Bacteria; phylum Pseudomonadota; class Gammaproteobacteria; order HK1; family HK1; genus JAJEAD01. The sequence goes on along the minus strand of CAYFYD010000116.1, from coordinate 4,668 downwards.
TGAGCTCGGCGCGTCGCCTCTCCATCGACCGGTCGATCTCCTCGTCCACGAGGGCCGAGGGCAGCTCGAGCGCCTGGCCCTCGAGCAGCGCCTCCAGCACCCGCTGCCTGGTGAGTGCCCGCAGGCCGTCGTCCAGCTCCCGCTGCATGTTGCCGCGGAGCTCGGCGCGAAACGCCTCCACCCCGCCTTCCCGGACCCCGAAGCCGGTCGCGAAGGCCTCGTCCACCTCGGGCAGCACCATCTCCTCGACCCGGTGCACCTTGACGGAGAATTCGACCGCCCGGCCCGCGACCGTGCCGTCCGCATAGTCCTCCGGAAAGGCGAGGGAGAGCGTGCGTTCCTCGCCCGCCCGCGCCCCGATCAGGCCTTCTTCGAAACCGGGGATCATACTCCCCGAGCCTATCTCGATCGGCACCTCCTCGCCGCGGCCGTGCTCGAGCTCCTGTCCGTCCACGCGGCCCCGGTAGTCGATGACCGCACGGTCGCCGCCCTGCGCTTCTCGTGCGGCGGGCTCCCATCTGCGCCGCTGCCGGCGCAGGGTCTCGATCATGCGGTCGATATCCGACTCCTCCACCGTGGCCCGGGGCTCGCGCAGATCGATGGAATCCGGAGGACGAAGCGCCACCTCGGGATAGACATCGAAGGTCACCGTGTAGTCGACCCCTTCCCCCGGCGCGCTGCGAAGCGGGTCGATGGTGGGGTGGGTGGCGGGCCGGAGCGCTTCCTGCGCGAGCGCGTCGTCCAGACTGGAGCGCACGAGCTCTCCCACCACCTCGTCTCTGACCCGGCGCCCGAATCGTTGCCGAAAGATCTTCACCGGAACCCTTCCGGGCCGGAAGCCCGGGAGCGCAGCGGATCGGGCGAGGTCGACCAGGCGCTTGTCCACCTCTCCCGTGACCCGTTCCTCCGGTATCCGCACCCGCAGCCGGCGCTCGAGGGTGCTCGTGCTCTCCACCGTAACCTGCATGATCCGTCCCTCGGGCCCCTCCCGTCGTGCCGCCGGCGCGCCCTCGCCCGGAGGGATCTCATCCGGAGCGCCTCCGCGCCCGGCTGCACACCCGCATGGTGTCCACGCGACGCGCGGGGATGCTAACCGCAACCGGCTCGGGAGTCAGCAGCAGCGCGTCCCCTCGACCTGCCCCCCGGCTCTCGTTCGCGCGAGGGGGCGTCGGAGCCGCGGTGGCGCCCCCCGCGGTCACCGATGCGGCTCTCGTTCGCGCACGGGGGCGTCGGAGCTGGTGCGAAAGGGGGGATTCGAACCCCCAAGGGTTGCCCCACTGGCACCTAAAACCAGCGCGTATACCAATTCCGCCACTTTCGCCCGGGCCACGCCTCCGGCGCCCCCGGCGAGTATAGCGCGTGGACCCCGAGACGCGGACTTCGCCGGTCGTTCACGGATGCGGCCGCGCGATTGCCGGCGACGGCATGACCCGGGTGTCCTGGACGCGGCGGGCCACTGTGCTAGTCTCGCGACCCGATCGTCTTCGGAGCCCCCGCGATGCCGCTCGTCTCCGCCGTCGAACGCTCCGCGCCGGCCCTGCCCCCGGTCGAGAACGGCATCGCATACGGTCTCCCCGGCGCCGCCTATACCGACGAGGGGCAGCTCGCGCGGGAACATCGGCGGGTGTTCGCGCGCCACTGGACCTTCGTGGGCTTCGCCCACGACGCGGCGGAAGCGGGGGACGCCTACCCTGCCCAGGTCGCCGGTCAGCCCATCCTGGTGGCGCGGGGCGAAGACGGCCGGCTCCGGGCCTTCCACAACGTGTGCCGCCACCGGGGCCACCTGCTGCTCCGGGAGGCGTGCCGGGCCGCGAGATCGCTGGTGTGCCCCTACCACGGCTGGACCTACGCGATGGACGGGACGCTGCGCCGGGCGCCCCACTTCGGAGGCTACGCCCGCCTGCCCGACGACTTCGAGCCCGAACGTTTCGGCCTGAAGGCGCTGCGCTGCCGGCTCTGGCACGATTGGGTGTTCGTGAATCTCGACGCAAACGCACCGGAGCTGGACACCGTCATCGCTGCGATGCTCCCCTGGCTCGAGGGCGCGGACCTGTCCCGCGCCCGGGTCGTGGCGAAGCTCGACCTCGGCGTGGTGCGCGCCAATTGGAAGCTGCTGATCGAGAACTTCGCGGAGCCCTACCACGTCCCCGTCGTGCATCGCGAGTCGGCGGGCGGCCAGTTGCTGCGCGATCACTTCATGATCGTCGACGGCAACTGCTTCGGATGCGGAGTCGACGTATCGGGCGCGCCGGACGAAACGCCCGGCGAGCGCCTCGACATGAGCACCCGTTATCTCACCCTCTTTCCGAATTTCGTATTCGCCTGGTACCAGCCGGATCAGATCGGGGTACATCTCAACGTGCCTCTCGCGCCCGACCGCACCCGGCAGTGGCGGGTCATCTACCACCTCGGCGATGAGCCCCTCGACCCCGCCTTGGCCCGGCGCCTGTGTTCCCTGTGGGAGCAGGTCCATCGGGAAGACCATGCCATCGTGGAGGCGCTGCAGGCAGGCCGCGCTTCCAGCGTCATGGACGACGGCGGACTGCTCTCGCCGCACTGGGAAACGAGCATCCGGCGATTCCACGAGCTTCTCGTCGCCGCCCTCGTTTGAAGCCGGCCGGTTCTGGTAGGGTTGCGCCGCGCGCGGCCCGGGCACCGGCGGCGCGTCCACTCACCACGCAACCGATCGAGGATCCGCCATGAGTGCAATCCATCCCACCAGCATCGAAGAGGCGCTGCCCTCCGAGGAAAAGGTCCGAGCGGCACGCGAGCGCCTCGAGGAGGCGGGCGTCAAGTACGTGCTGTCCTGCTGGATAGACCTTCTCGGAGTGCCCAAGACCAAGCCGGTGCCTCTGTCGCAGTGGGAGACCATCTGTCGCGGGAAGGGCCCTCAGTTCGCGGTCCACTCCATCTCCTACGTCCCCGAGCTCGGGCCCGCCGATCCGGATCAGGTTCCGATCCCCGACGTCGATTCCCTGCTCCTGTGTCCCTGGAACCGGGAGCTCGCCTTCGTGTTCGCGGACCTCTACATGCCCTCCGGGCCCTACGCGGTCTGTCCGCGCCTCGCGCTGAAGCGCCAGGTCGAGGCGGCGGCCGGGGAGGGCTACCGCTTCTTCGCCGGGGTGGAGCCCGAGTTCATGGTGATGCGTTACGACGAAGACGGGGAGCCGCAGAAGGCATTCGACGACGACCCCGCCCCGGGCCGGGGGATGCGCCCGCGGCGCCAGGCCTTCGGCTACGACGTGGAGTTCTCGCTCGACGCCATGCCCTACGTGGGCGCCCTGATCGATCACCTGGAGGAGCTCGGCTGGGGACTGCGCGACACGGTGGCCGAAGGCGCCTACTCCCAGATCGAGCTCGACTTCGGATACACCGACATGCTCGGGATGGCGGACCGCCTCACCTTCCTCAAGATCATGCTGAAGGAGGTAGCGAAGGAGCAGGGCCTGTTCGTGACCTTCATGCCCAAGCCGACCACCGGAGACTGGCGCAGCGGCGCGCACATCAACCACAGCGTGCAGCCGGTCGATCGTCCGGGCGTCAACCTCTTCGAGGGCGAAGACGGCGCCTGGAGCGATCTCGTCTACCCCGTGGTGGGTGGGATGCTCCGGCACGGCGCCGCCCTCACCGCCATCGCGGCCCCCACCGTCAACTCCTACAAGGGGCTGGTCGACCGGGTCGGAGCCTTTGAAGGCGGCACCGTGACCTGGGCGCCGACCTACATCACCTACGGCTTCAACAACCGCTCCGCCATGCTGCGCCTGCCGCAGTCGCGCTTCGCGATCGAGAACCGCGCCACCGACATGACGATGAACACCTACCTGAGCTTCGCGATGACCATCGGGGCCTCGCTCCGCGGCATTCGGGACCGGATCGACCCGGGCGCGCCGACCGAGACTTCGCTGTACGACACCCCGCCCGAGGAGCTGCGCGAGGCGGGGCGCGCGCGGCTGCCCCGCACTCTCATCGAGGCCGTCGAAGCCTTCGACGCGGACCCCCTGGCGAGGGAGGTGCTCGGCCCGGTGATGCACGACAGCTTCAGCCGCTACAAGCACGACGAGTGGCACCGTTACAACGAACAGATCACCCGCTGGGAGCAGGAAGAGTATCTGCGCCTGTACTGAGGCGGGGCGCGCCGTTGCGGACCTCCCCACCCGGCACGGAGAACCTCGAAATGTCATCGCAGTCCGGCTTTCGCCTCGCGCACACCATGATCCGGGTCGTCGACCTGGACCGGACCCTCGACTTCTACACCCGACTGCTCGGCATGCGCGTACTGCGCCAGAAGGAGTATCCGGGAGGAAGGTTCACCAACACCTTCATCGGCTACGACGAAGAGGACGCGAGCACCGTCATCGAGCTCACCTGGAACTGGGATCAGAGCGAACCCTACGATCTCGGAGACGGATGGGGACATCTCGCCCTCGAGGTCCCGAGCGTGTACGAGACCTGCGAGAAGCTCGCGGCCGAGGGGGTGTCCATCCCCCGGCCTCCAGGTCCCATGAAGCACGGCACGCGCGTCATCGCCTTCATCGAGGATCCCGACGGCTACAGGATCGAGCTTCTCGAGCCCCTTTGAGCCGCCCGTCGCGGCAGCGGGGGACAGGGAAGGCCCCATCCCCGCGTCGCGCGAGACGAGACCACGGACGGCACCCGCGCCCCGCGGCG
>CAYFYD010000115.1:0-9825 GCA_964347195.1 uncultured Ectothiorhodospiraceae bacterium | reverse complement strand
CGGCCCGCACCTCGAGGCCATCCGGAGCGGCGGTCTCCGGCTCCTGATGGGCGACGGCACCGAGCATGTCGCCCGGGAGGTCGTCGCGACCGCGGACATCCGCGCCTGCGGTGTCCAGGACCTCGTCATCCTGGGCGTGAAGGCGCACCAGCTCCCGCCGATCGTGGACGATCTGCGCACCCTCTTTCACGACGACACCTTGGTGCTGCCCACCCAGAACGGGATCCCCTGGTGGTACTTCCACGGGCTCGGGGGTCCCTGGGAAGGGCGCGTGCTGCACAGCGTGGACCCCGGCGGGCGCCTCTTCGAGGGCATCGAGGCCCGCCGGATCATCGGCTGCGTCGTCTATCCGGCGGCGGAGATCGAAGCACCCGGCGTCATCCGCCACATCGAGGGCCTGCGCTTCTCGGTGGGGGAGCTCGATGGCAGCCGCTCGGAACGGATCCGGGCGATGGCCGGCCTGCTGGTGGGAGCGGGCTTCAAGTCCTACGTGCTCGACGACGTGCGCTCCAAGATCTTGCTCAAGGCCTGGGGCAATCTGTCCTTCAATCCGATCAGCGCCCTCACCCACGCCACCCTGGAAGACATCTGTCGCTTCGAGCCCTCGCGCGAGCTCGCCGCGACGATGATGCGCGAGGCGCAGGCGGTGGCGGAAGCGCTCGGCGCGCACTTCCGGGTCGGCCTCGAGCGGCGGATCGCGGGTGCGGAGAGCGTGGGTCGCCACAAGACGTCGATGCTCCAGGACGTCGAGGCCGGCAAGCGGCTCGAGGTGGAGGCGCTCATCGGAGCGGTGGTGGAGCTGGCCGACATCGTCGGCGTCCCGGTACCCGCGATCCGCGCGATGCACGCCGCCACCCTGCTCCTCGATCACGTGATCGGGCAGGAGGGGGTACGGGTCCGGGCGGAAGCGAACCCCGCGAACACCGCCGGGTCGGGGCCGCGCGCTCCCACGGAGGCCGAGGCGAAGGCGTCGGCTTCGGCTCCGAGATGAAGTCGCTGCGTGACATCCTGCGGCGGAACCTCGTCACCTTCGAGCGGCTCGCGCCTTCGGATGCGCCGCTCAAGGCGGCGGCGGTGGCCGTCGTCGTGGTGCACGACCCGGAACGGGCGGCGGACTGTTTTCTCCTCACCCGGAGGAGCAGCCGCCTGCGCGGACACCGTGCCCAGTACGCGCTGCCGGGAGGACGCCTCGAGGCCGGCGAGTCCCCGCCCGAAGCGGCGCTGCGCGAGCTCCACGAGGAGCTCGGCCTGTCTCTGGACGAGGACGCGGTGCTCGGCCTGCTCGACGACTACGAGACCCGGTCGGGCTACCGCATCACGCCGGTCGTGGTGTGGGGCGGCTCCTGCGAGGAGCTGGCGCCCAACCCGGACGAGGTGGCGCGGGTGTTCCGGATCCCGTTGGAGGAGCTCGATCACCCGGAGATTCCGGTGCTCGAACGCATTCCGGAGAGCGATCGGCCGGTGCTCTCCATCCCGCTCGCGAGCGTCGGCCACCGCGTCTATGCGCCGACCGCCGCGATACTCTTCCAGTTCCGCGAGGTTGCGTTGCGGCGGCGCGCCACGCGCGTCGCCAATTACGATCAGCCGAAGTTCGCGTGGGCCTGAGCCCGCGCCCGCCGCGCGCCCTCAGCCGGTGCGCCGTACCTCGCGCACGTTCGGGACCCGGCCGACCCGGTCGATGAGCCGGCTGAGCTGCGCGACGTCGGCCACTTCCACCCGCATGTCGATGATCACGTTGCGCTCGGGCCGGACCTGGGATTGCAACGCGGCGACGTTGACCTTGTCGTTGGCGACCAGGGCGGTGATGTCCCGGAGCAGCCCCTTGCGGTCGCGTGCTTCGACGTGCAGCTCGACCGGGTAGGTGGCGGCGCTCGACTCCTCCCACTCGACATCGATGATCCGGCTCGTGTCCTCTCCCGCGAGCCGGAGCAGGTTGGCGCAGTCCTCGCGATGGATGCTGACGCCGCGCCCACGGGTGATGAACCCGGCGATGGGCTCGGGCGGCATCGGCCGGCAGCACCGGGCGAGATTGGTGAGCAGGTCCCCCACGCCGCTGATGCGCACATCCCCGCCCCGCCGCGGCCGGGCGGGCGGGGGGGCGCTCGGCGGCTCGGGCGCCGGCTCCGCGGGCCGCGGCACCTGGAGCTGGAGAGCGGCGACGAGCTGTCCGCCGGTGACGTCGCCCCCGCCGATCGCAGCGAGGAGGTCGTCGAAGCGGGAGTAGTTGAAGCGCTGCAGGAGCGCCTCGCGATCCATCTGCGCGATCCCGAGGCGGCGCACTTCGCGGTTCACGATGTCCTGTCCCGCCGACAGGTTGCGGTCGTGGTCCTGCAAGCGGAACCACTGCCGGACCTTGGACCGCGCCCGGCTCGTCTTGAGGTAGCCCAAGTGCTGGTTGAGCCAGTCCCGGCTGGGGCTGCCGTTGCGGGCGGTCAGGATCTCCACCCGGTCGCCCGACTCCAGGGGGCGGGTGAGGGGCGCCATCGCGCCGTTGATCTTGGCGCCGCGGCAACGGTGTCCGACATCGGTGTGGATCTGATAGGCGAAGTCGAGCGCGGTCGAGCCCGCGGGCAGGTCGAGGATCTTGCCCCGCGGGGTCATCGCGTAGACCCGGTAGCCGAAGAGCTCCGAGCGGAGCTGATCCAGGAAGTCGGCGGCTCCGGCCGCGCTCTCCGGCTCCTCGATCACGTGTTTCAGCCACTCGATGCGGGCGTCGAGGCCGCGGTCCCGGCTCGCCGTGCCCTCCTTGTAGCGCCAGTGGGCGGCAACCCCGTACTCCGCGTGCTCGTGCATCTCGTGGGTGCGGATCTGCACTTCGAGGGTCTTGCCCTCGGGGCCGATCAGCGCGGTGTGCAGCGACTGGTAGCGGTTCGGCTTGGGGGTGGCGATGTAGTCGTCGAACTCCCGGGGGATGTGCCGCCACCGGGAATGCACCACGCCGAGCGTGGTGTAGCACGCGGCGACGTCGTCGACGAGGACGCGCAGCGCGCGCAGGTCGAAGACCTGATCGAAGCTCGCGCCCTTGGCCTTCATCTTGCGCCAGATGCTGTAGATGTGCTTGGGGCGGCCGCTCACTTCGGCCGCGATGCCCTCGGCGCGCAGCGCGCCCGCGAGCTCCCGCGCCACCTTGGCGACATAGCGTTCCCGGTCCGCGTGGCGCTCGTCGAGGCGCCGTGCGATGTTGATGTAGGTGGGAGCGTCCAGCTCGCGAAAGGCGAGGTCCTCGAGCTCCCACTTGAAGTGCCGGATTCCCAGGCGGCCCGCGAGCGGTGCGTAGACGTCGAGACACTCGCCCGCGATGTCGGCGCGCTGCTCCGGCGGGCGGGTGCGGAGCCGGCGCATGAGGGCAAGGCGCTCCGCGAGGCGGATGAGCAGCACGCGGGCGTCCTCGGCGAGCGCGACCAGCAGCTTGCGCGCGCGCTCGATCTGGGTGGCGTCCACCTGCTCTCCCGCGCTCGCTCCCTGCCGGTAGTCTCCGAGGCTTCCCATCCGCTCGGCGCCGCTCGCGAGCGCCGCGACCGCGGGGGAGAGCGCCTCCGCGATCGCGTCGGGCGAGAGCCCTTCCCCCTCTACCGCGGGCAGCAGCAGGCCGGCGGCGAGGGTGTCCGCGTCCAGGCCGAGCTCGGCGAGGACCAGGGCGGTGTCGAGGCCATGCCGCGCGGCGGTCCCGGCCGGGTCGGAGCCGAGCTGCCGCCATGCCCGCCGGAGCTGCGCCTCCGCCTCGGGGGAGCGCCGCCGCGCCGCTTCGAGCAGGGCGCGGGGCAGTCCCGTGGCGGCGGTGTCGCCGGGAACCGGGACGCTCGCCATCTATCCGCGCTCCGCGAGCACCGCGTCGATGATGCGGTCCGCGTCCTGCCACTCCTCCTCGTCCTGAATCTCGCGGCAGCGTTCGAGGAGGGCGGCGAAGGCGGGTCCGGGCTCGAGGCCGCGCGCGACGAGGTGGCGTCCCATCACCACGTCCCGCGGCGGCCCCTCCGCGACGAGGAAACGCCGTGCCCGGTCGAGGAATTCCTCGCCGGGAGGCGCGTTGCGCACCTCTCCGGTGCGCCCGAGATGGTCGGCCTGCGCGACCCGGACCAGGAGCGCGAGCGAGACCCCGGAGTCGTCGAGGCGGCGGGCGAGGCGGCGGTAGCCCTTTGCGGCGGCCCCGTTCCTGACGAAGAGGGCCGGAGCGAGATGGTGCTCGACGAGGGCAGAGACCCGGCGCACGAGACCCTTCGGGGCGCGCAGGCGTTCGAGAAAGACACGCGTGGGCTCCACCCCCCGTTCGGAATGATCGGGTGAACGGACGCGCCCCTGTGCGTCGGTACGGGTGGTGAAAGGCTTGCCGAGATCGTGGCAGAGGGCGCCGAGCATCAGGGCGAGGTCATCGTCGCCTCCGTCGCGGAGAAGCGCCGCTTCGTCGACCACCATCAACGTGTGCGTCCATACGTCGCCTTCCGGGTGCCACTCGGGGTCCTGGGGCACTCCGAGGAGCGCTTCGAGCTCGGGGAAGAAGCGGAGCAGGCCGCTCGTTTCGAGAAAGCGCAGCCCGGCGGAGGGGCGCCGCCCCTCGAGGAACAGCTTGCGCAGCTCCTCGAACACCCGCTCCCCGGACACCTCGTCGAGCGGAGCGCCCCGGCACAGCTCGACCAGCGCCGGGTCGGCAGACATCTCGAAGCGGGCGATGAACTGCGCCACCCGCAGCGCGCGCAGGGGATCCTCAGGGAAGGTGCGCGCGTCGGTGGCGCGGAGCACGCCCCGCTCGAGGTCCCGCCGTCCGCCGAAGGGGTCGATGAGCTCTCCGCTGAGCGGGTCGAGCGACATCGCGTTGATGGTGAGGTCGCGCCGGCGCGCGGCGCTCTCGTAGTCGAGGTGCGGATCGCTCGCGACCGCGAATCCGCGGTGTCCCGGCGCGACCTTGCTGTCGCGGCGCGGCAGCGAGAAGTCCGCATCCACGTGGGCCAAGCGCAGCACCCCGAAGCTCCCGCCTACCGCGAGCACCCGGCCGAAGGCGCCGAGCAGGGACTGGAGCGCGTCGAGATCGAGCCCGAAGACCTCGATGTCGATGTCCTTGGCGTCAAGACCGAGGAACCGGTCGCGCACATAGCCGCCGACGAGGAGCGCCCGCCCGCCCGTCGATCTCACCGCGCGCGCGATGTCCAGGATCACCGGGTCCAGCATGTCCGCATCATAGCGCCCGCCGCGCCCGCGTGGGGGCCCGGGGGATCGTCCAGGTGCTCGGGCCAGCTCGTGAGCGCCCGCCGCGCCCGCGTGGGGGCCCGCCATACGTGATCGGTCAACGCACATGGATTCCCGCTTCCGCGGGAATGACGGTAGTGTGGTTTCGGGGGTGGGAATGACGATAGTGCCGGTTTCGGAGATGGGAATGACGGGGAATGTGGTGTCCCGTGTCGTCTTTGTCATACCCGCGCAAGAGTGGATGCCTCCCTGTTTGAGCATCGTCATTCCCGCGTAAGCGGGAATCCATGTGCCTCGCCGACCGCGGATGCGAGGACCTGAGCTCCTTCCCGGGGCGCAGGGGCACTCCTCGGCACCGCCCGTTCCACGCTCGCCTGGCGGGGCCTCGGCTCGCTTCGTGCTCGCCTGGTGCGAATCGGCCCGACCCACGCTCGCTTGGCGGGGCCGCACCGAGGTGCTGACGGAGCCACCCCGTGGGGGTCCGACCCACGCTCGCCCGGCGGGGCCCTTTCCCGGGGCGCAGGGGTGCTCCGAGGGGGTCGCCGCGCGCGCACTCGCGCCGCGTTTCCCGTCCGCGTTAGACTCCCTCCGCCGTCGCTCCCCTCCGCGGTAGACTCCCTCCGCCGCCGCGCGTTCCCGGCGGGGGGTTCGGCGGGCGCCCCTTCCAAGGAGTTTGCCATGAGCGACATGAAGTTCACCGAAGACCACGAGTGGATCCTCATGGAAGATGACGAGGTCGGCGTGGTGGGCATCACCGACTATGCCCAGGACCAGCTTGGAGAGCTCGTGTTCGTCGAGCTTCCGGAGGTCGGCAGTGAATGGTCCCGGGGGGCGGAGACCGCAGTCATCGAGTCGGTGAAGGCGGCGGGCGAGGTCAAGGCTCCCGTCGGCGGCATCGTGGTGGAGGTGAACGAAGCCTTGGTGGACGAGCCGGAGAGAGTCAACGCCGATCCGACCGGAGAGGGCTGGATCATCAGGATGCGGGTGAGCGATCCGGAGGAGCTGGAGACGCTGATGGACGCGGAGCAGTACGAGACCTACGTCGACACGCTCTGATCGGCATGCCGTCCGAGCCTTCCCCCGCGAACGCCGACGATCTCGCACTGATCGGGCGTGCCGCCGCAGGACGCCGGTACTCCATCGGCGATCCGCGGGGGGTGCCCTCCCCCGGCCCGCCTCTCACACCGAGCTCCTGCTGCGGACACCGGCCACAAAGCGCTGAACGGGCGTACTCCCTCGAGTCGTTTCGACCGAGTTCCTGCTACCTGCGACGCTACGCAGTCCCTGCTTCGCTTGCCGGCCGGGCAGGCCCTCCCGGGTTCGCCCGCTTGGCCACACGAAGCGCCCCCGGCGCTTCGCCGGCGGACCGCGAGCCCGCACACGTCTCTCGGTCCGCGCGTGCGCTCATTGCATGCGGCGTCTCGACGCCCGCAGATCAGGAAGCTCGATGTGAAAGACGGGCTGGCACCGCGTCCTGGGGCCGGCGGAACCGGCTCCTTCGCGGATCACGGGCCCACCGGAGCGTCCCGCACGCCCGCCGGGGCGTCGCGCACCGGTCATCGGGCCTCGGCCCTGGAGTCCCGGCGAAGCGAGGAGAGAGCATGAGAGAGCATGAGAGAGGAGAGAGCATGAGCGATGCCGGCAGGCGAAGCCTGGAGGAACTGGAGATGCGCGGCGACTTCGTGCGTCGCCACATCGGCCCCTCGGAGCGGGAGATCGGGGAGATGCTCTCCTTCCTCGGCTTCGATTCTCTCGACGCGCTCATCGACGAGACGGTCCCTGCGGAGATCCGCGACGATCGCCCCTTCGATCTGCCGGCCCCGATGAGCGAACGCCAGGTGGTGACCGCATCGCGCCGGGTGCGCGAGCGCAACCGGGTGTTCATCAGCATGATGGGCATGGGGTACTACGGCACGGTGCTGCCGAGCGTCATCAAGCGCAACGTGCTCGAGAACCCGGGCTGGTACACCGCGTACACCCCCTACCAGGCCGAGGTCAGCCAGGGCCGTCTGGAGGCGCTGCTCAACTTCCAGCAGATGGTGATGGACCTCACCGGCATGGAGCTCGCCAACGCCTCGCTTCTCGACGAGGCCACCGCGGCGGCGGAGGCGATGGCGATGGCGAGAAGGGTGTCGAAGAGCGAGTCCAACACCTTCTTCGTCGACCGCGACTGCCACCCCCAGACGATCGCCGTGGTGCGCACCCGGGCCCGGCCCATGGGCTGGAAGGTGGTGGTCGGCGATCCCTTCGAGGACCTCGAAGACCGGGTGGTGTTCGGGGTGCTCCTGCAGTACCCCGGCTCGAGCGGGCAGGTCCGGGACCCGCGCAAGGTCATCGCCCGGGTTCAGCGGCGCAAGGGGCTGGCGATCATCGCCGCCGATCTCCTCGCGCTCTGCATCCTCGAATCACCGGGTGCGCTCGATGCCGACGTCGTCGTCGGCAGCGCGCAGCGCTTCGGGGTGCCGATGGGTTACGGCGGGCCGCATGCCGCGTTCTTCGCCTCCCGCGACATCTACAAGCGCTCCGTCCCCGGCCGCATCATCGGGGTGTCGGTGGACGCGCACGGCCGCCCGGCGCTCCGGATGGCGCTCCAGACCCGCGAGCAGCACATCCGCCGGGAGAAGGCCACCAGCAACATCTGCACCGCCCAGGTGCTGCTCGCCAACATCGCGGGCCTGTACGCGGTCTATCACGGGCCGCAGGGCCTGCGCACCATCGCCGAGCGCGTGCACCGCATGACCCGGATCATGGTGGAGGGACTCGTCCGCCTCGGGTTCGAGGTGTTGACCGACGCCTGGTTCGACACCGTGACGGTGCGCGTCCCCGGCCAGGCGGGGCGCATCGCGGCGCGGGCGCGCGAGTCCCGCATCAACCTGCGCCTGGTCGACGGCGACCACCTCGGGATCTCGCTCGACGAGACCACCCGGCGGGCGAACCTGGAAGCCCTGTGGCGCGTCTTCTCGAGCAAGGCGATGGAGCGCCTCGACATCGACGTGCTCGACGCGTCGCTGCGCGAGCCGGCCCTGCCCGCGGCCCTGCGGCGGCGCGGCGAATACCTGAGCCACCCGGTCTTCCACCTCTACCACTCCGAGACCGAGATGCTGCGCTACCTGCGCTGGTTGCAGGCCAAGGACATCGCGCTGGACCGGTCCATGATCCCGCTCGGCTCGTGCACGATGAAGCTGAACTCGACCACCGAGATGCTCTCGGTGAGCTACCGGCAGTTCAGCGCCATCCATCCCTTCGCGCCCCTCGATCAGACCCAGGGCTATCAGCAGCTCTTCGAGGGGCTCGAGGACTGGCTCTGCGCGCTCACCGGCTTCGACGCGATCTCCCTGCAACCCAACGCGGGATCGCAGGGCGAGTACGCGGGTCTGCTCGTGATCCGCAAGTATCACGAGAGCCGGGGAGAGGGGCACCGCAACGTGTGTCTCATTCCCGCCTCCGCCCACGGCACCAACCCCGCGAGCGCCCAGATGGCGGGCATGAAGGTGGTGGTGGTCAAGTGCGACGACGCGGGCAACGTCGATGTCGAGGACCTGCGGAGCAAGTCGGAAGCGCACTCCGCGACCCTCGCGGCGCTCATGATCACCTATCCCTCCACGCACGGGGTGTTCGAGGAGGCGATCGTCTCCGTCTGCGACCTGATTCACGCGCACGGGGGGCAGGTGTACATGGACGGCGCCAACCTGAACGCGATGGTCGGCATCTGCCGTCCCGCCGCGCTCGGCGCCGACGTCTCCCACCTGAACCTGCACAAGACCTTCTGCATCCCGCACGGCGGGGGCGGTCCCGGCATGGGGCCCATCGGGGTCAAGGCGCACCTCGCTCCCTATCTGCCCGATCACCCGGTGGTGGAGGGGGTCAACCCCGCGGCGTCGCGAGGACCGGGCACCATCGGAGCGCTCTCGGCGGCACCCTGGGGATCGGCCGGCATCCTGCCGATCTCGTGGGCCTACATCGCGATGATGGGGGCGGAGGGGCTGCGCCGCGCCACCGCGGTCGCGATCCTCAACGCGAACTACGTCGCGCGCCGCCTCGCGCCCCACTATCCGGTGCTCTACACCGGCAAGAACGGCATGGTGGCGCACGAGTGCATCATCGACCTCCGGCCCCTCAAGGAGTCGAGCGGGGTCACGGTGGACGACGTCGCCAAGCGCCTCGTCGACTACGGGTTCCACGCGCCCACGATGTCCTTCCCGGTGGCCGAGACTCTCATGATCGAGCCGACGGAGAGCGAGTCGCAACGGGAGCTGGACCGCTTCTGCGCCGCCCTCATCGCGATCCGCCGCGAGATAGCGGACATCGAGGAGGGCAGGGCGGACCGGGAAGAGAACCTGCTGCGCAACGCGCCCCATACCCACCACCTGCTGCTGGAGCCGAGCTGGCCCAAGCCCTACTCCAAGGAGCAGGCCTTCTTCCCCCTCCCGAGCCTGCGCGAGGACAAGTACTGGCCGCCGGTGGCGCGCATCGACAACGTCTACGGCGACCGGAACCTCGCCTGCGCCTGCCCGCCGATGGACGCTTACCTCGAAGCGGCGGAGTAGTGGCGCCGCACATCGTTGCCTCGAGAGCGCAGGCGTCTCCTCTACCCGATTGTTGCATAAACCGTAGTGTGTGACTCAGGTGGTGTTTAGAGTTGCG
>CAYFYD010000114.1:0-9862 GCA_964347195.1 uncultured Ectothiorhodospiraceae bacterium | reverse complement strand
ACCGTGAGTTGCTGGGCGGCGGGGACGGCGGGGACGGCGGGGACGGCGGGGACGACGGCATCCGCAGGAACGACGGTTCTCGCGTGAGTGAGGGCGTTGGCGTGAGTTACGTCATTCCCGCGAAAGCGGGAATCCACGTCAGTCAGTTTCATGACCGACGGCATGCGCGGGAACGGCGGGAGAGATGTGGGGACGGCGTGACGGTGCGCCGGAGCCCTACACGATCCGGTCCGTGCCCGGGTCGATCAGGTGCATGTGGTCCATGTTGATGGTGAAGCCCATGGGCCTGCCCGCCTCTCCCGCCGCGCGGGGCACGGAGCGCGCGCAGGTATCGACTCCGTTCAGCCTGATGAACACCATGGTGTCCATGCCGGTCGGCTCCAGCACCACCACCTCCTCCTCGAAGTCGTGCTGGGCGGCCTCGGTGTGCGCGCGACGTTCGGTGATGTGTTCCGGCCGGATGCCGAACACCATCTCCCGGCCCGTGTAGGCGGAGTAGCGCTCGCGCCGCTCCTCCGGCACCGGCAGGGACAGCTTCCCCCCGAGGTTGACGCTCACCCCGGTGGCGTTTCCGTCGAGGGTGCAGGGAATGAAGTTCATCGCGGGCGAGCCGATGAAGCCCGCGACGAAGCGGGTGGCGGGACGGTCGTACATCTCCTGGGGCGTGCCGACCTGCTCGATCCGGCCCGCGTTCATGACCACGATGCGGTCGGCGAGGGTCATCGCCTCGACCTGGTCGTGGGTCACGTAGACCACAGTGGTCTGGACCCGGCCGTGGATGAGCTTGATCTCGGTGCGCATCTGCACCCGCAGCTTCGCGTCGAGGTTCGACAGGGGCTCGTCGAAGAGGAAGGCCTGGGGTTTGCGCACGATGGCCCGGCCCATCGCCACCCGCTGGCGCTCTCCGCCCGAGAGCTGCCGGGGGCGGCGCCCGAGGAGGTCCGTGATGTCGAGGATCTCGGCCGCCTCCCTCACCCGGGCGTCGATCTCGTCCTTCGGCATCTTGCGCATCTCGAGGCCGAAGGACATGTTCTTGAACACCGACATGTGCGGGTAGAGGGCGTAGCTCTGGAACACCATCGCGATGTCGCGGTCGCGCGGCGGGAGATCGTTGACGAGGGCGTCACCGAGCCAGATCTCGCCCGCGCTGACCTCCTCCAGTCCCGCGATCATGCGCAGGGTCGTGGACTTGCCGCACCCGGAGGGTCCCACGAGGACCACGAACTCGTTGTGCTCGATGTCGAGATTGACGTCCCGCACCGCCTCGACGCGGTCGAAATGCTTGCGCAGCGACTTGAGTTGAATTCTTGCCATGTCAGCCCTTGATCGCACCCATGCTGATGCCGCGTACCAGATAGCGCTGGAAGAAGACGACCGCGAAGAACACCGGAATCGTTCCCAGGATCGACATCGCGCCCACCGAGTTCCAGTAGGTCTGCTGGGCCGCGAAGTAGCCGGTCACCTGCACCGGATAGGTCACGATGTGATTGTTCGTGAGCACCAGGGCGAACACGAACTCGTTCCAGGTGAACAGGAAGGTGAACACCGCGGTGGCGAAGATGCCGGCCCGGGACATCGGCACGATCACCTTGTACAGCACCTGCCACCTCGTGCAGCCGTCCACGAGCGCACTCTCCTCGATGGCCACGGGGACGTCCTCGATGTAGCCGCGCATCATCCAGATCACGAAGGGCAGGTTGAACGCGACGTAGACGACGATGATCGACGGGAAGGTATCGAGCACGTCGACGAACGCGAACGCGAGGAAGAGGGGGAACACGATCGCGATCGGAGGCAGCATGCGCTGGGACATGATCCAGATCGCGAAGTTGTGTCCGCCGGTGCGGAATCGGGCCATCGAGTAGGCGCACATCGTCCCGAGCACCATCGCGATGATCGTGGTCGCGGTGGCGATGATCAGGCTGTTGACCAGGGTCTCCGCGTCGTAGCTCGCTCCCCTGAACAGCGAGGCGAAGCTCCCGATGCTCGGCTCGGCGGGGAAGTACACCGGCGGAACCGCGTACACCTCGTCCGCGGACTTGAAGGCCATGAGGAAGAGCCAGTAGATCGGGAACGCGACGACCAGCGTGATCGCCAGCGCGCCGGCGTAGCGGGCGGCCTGGATGAGGTTGCGGCGGCGCGCCACCCTCGAGTGCGTGCTCGCGGTCCGGGCGGCGTTCATCTCGAAAGCTCCACGCGGCGCAGCGCGGTGACGACGATGATCGAGAGGAGCACGATGATCACGAAGACCATGGCTCCGGTGTAGCTGGTCTCGAACTGGTGGAAGCCGGTGATGTACATGTAGTTCGACGTGGTTTCGGTGAGGGTGCCCGGTCCCCCGCGGGTGATCACGAACACGATGTCGAAGATGCGCACCAGATCCAGCGCCCGGATGAGCAGGGCGATGAACATCACCGGCCAGATCGCGGGCAGCGAGATGCGGAAGAAGGTGGTCCAGAATCCCGCGCCGTCGATGGCCGCGGCGTCGGTGAGGTCGGTGTCGACGTTGGAGAGCGCCGCGAGCAGGATGAGGAACATGAAGGGGAACCACTGCCACACCTCGGCGATGAGGATCACCGGGTAGACCCAGTGGGGATCGACCACCCAGGTGATCTCCACCGGCGTCCCGAGCAGCGCGGACAGGCCGTGGGTGATGGGGCCGTAGCGGGTATCGAACATCAGCCGCCAGATCGCGCCTACGACCACCGGGCACACGACCGAGGGCAGGATCAGGATGGCGATGAATATCGGCTTGAAGCGCAGATCGGAGAGGAACATGCGCGCGACGAGCAGGCCGATGACGAGCTCGAGCGGCAGCGCGATGACCGTGATGAGCGCGGTGTGCCACAGGGACTCCCAGAAACGCTCGTCCTCGAAGAGGAGCTCGTACCAGAGAAAGCCGTGCCACGAGTAGTCCTGGTCGAACATCGTGACGTTCTGCACGCTCACCACCAGCGCGTACAGGATCGGGAAGAGGCCGACCAGCAGCATGACGAAGACCGCCGGCGCGATCAGCCAGTACTTGACGTTGCGTTCCTGGCGCAGCGTCCGGCCGTGCAACGCGGCGGCGGTCATCGTGCGCTCATCGCTCAGCCTCGCTTCGTCTGTCGGATGGCGGCGGAGTCCGGCGGGCCGGGCGCGTACGCACTCCCGGCCCGCCGGCGCCATGCCTCATCGATAGGCGTTCGCGTTGGCCTTGAACTGCTGGTAGACGTCGCGCTGGCGGTCGACGCCGATCTGTTTGGTCACCCGATCCGCCGCCTTGCAGGCGGTGTCGAGGGCGTCCTGGGCGCTCTCGCCGCCGATCGCGGCCTGGATCGCGTTGTCGATCAGGTCGTGGTACTTCTGTGCCTGAATGACGGTGAGGTCCTGCACGCCGTTCTCGCCGCCGACCTTCAGCGCGTCGAGGTACTGGCCCGCGTTCGACCACAACTGGCGGAAGCCCTCGTCGGAGTAGTGCGACACCCGGAAGGGATCGCGGATCGAGTAGCCGAGACTGGTCTTGCCGAGGCTCTCGCGCATCGAGTTCGACCACTGGGCGAAGAGGTAGGCCGCCTCCTGGTTGTCGCTCTTGGCGGCGACGCTGATCACCCAGCCCACCGCGAGCTCCGGGGTGCCCCCGGGCGGGACCGCGTAGCCCACCTTGCCCTCGACCTGGGAGCGCGGGACCCAGTTCATCGCGTCGATGTCGGTGCCGATGTTCTGCACCCAGCGGCCCACTCCGGGCCAGGTGTAGTGCAGCGCGACGTCACCGGCGAGGAAGGAGGCGCCGGCCTCGGTGAAGCCCCAGGCGTCGACTCCGGGCGGCATGTAGCGGCGCTGGTCCACGAAGGCCTCGAGAGACGCGACACCCTGCTCGGAGTTCCACGTGCACGCCATGGTCTCCTCGTCGAAGAAGCGCCCGCCGTAGTCACGGAACATGTCCATCCAGAAGTAGAGGGTCAGGCCCTTCGCCCGTGGCTGCGCCGCGCCGTACATGTCCGGGCCGTACTTGTCGGTGATGAACTGGGCGACATCGTCCCACTCCTTCCAGGTCGCGGGCGCGCCGAGCTCGTAGCCGTACTTGTCCATGAACTCCTGCTCGTTCTCTTCGTTCTCCTCGAGCAGGTCCTTGCGGTACAGCATGATGTGCACGTCGCCGTCATCGGGAAAGCCGTACACGCTGCCCTTGTACTCGCCCCACCCCTTGTAGGCTTCCGCGATGTCCGCGTACTCCTCGCGGTAGCCGTACTCGTCCATCCACTCGTCGACGGGAACGATGGCGCCCATCTCCACCAGGTCCGGCAGATAGGCGGGGGCGACGTCGAGCACGTCGTAGTTGGCCGGACCGCGGAAGTCCTGCACCGTGGTCACGAACATCTCGTTCACCGGCGCGCTGGTGATCTCGATCCTGATGCCGGTGAGCTCTTCCCACTTCTTGGCGTTGTAGAGCTCCCAGCCGAGCGCCTGGAGTCCGGCCTCGGTGTGGAGCGAGAGCGTGGTGCCGGCGTACTGCTTGGCGGCGGCCACCGCCCGGTCGGCCGCGTCCTCCGCCAGTGCGCCCTGGCCGACGAACACGGCCAGACCCAATGCGATGCTCAGCTTCTTCATCATGGTCAACTTCCCTCCTCGGGGTCAGGGGTACGAGGCGGCCCGCTCTGCCGTGCCGGCGGGGCATGGACGCCGTGGGGTTGCCGTCGCGAGCGCCCTCGATTACGCGAGTACGGCGGCCGATGTCAAGGTGCGCGCGGTTCCGGCACACCCGGCGAGCCTCGTGCCATGCGTTCAGAGGCTTCCGGCCGCCATCCGGTCCCGGATGTGCTCGGCCTGGCGGATGGCGAGCGCCACGATCAACAGCGTCGGATTGGGCGCCATCGATGTCGTGAACTGGCTCCCGTCCGACACGAAGAGGTTCTCGAGGTCATGGCTCTGCCCGAAGCCGTTGACGACGCCCCGCTCCGGATCATGGCTCATGCGGCAGGTCCCCATGTTGTGCGAGGCCGGCAAGGGCGGTGCGATCCACACCCGGCTCGCGCCCGCGGCCTCCGCGAGGTCACGGGTCTTCTCGTTGGCGTAGCGCTTCATCGCGATGTCGTTGGGGTGGTCGTCGAGATGCAGGGTCGGGACGGGCAGGCCGAACTGGTCGCGCAGGGTCGGGTGCAGGGTGATCCGGTTCGTCTCGACCGGCAGGTCCTCTCCGTTGAAGTGGAAGCCGCCGAGGTGGTCGTACTCCTCGATCCAGCTCGTGTACTCGCGGCCCCAGCCCTTCGGGTTGAGGAAGGCGGCGAGGAAGGGCAGGCCGAGTCCGATCGAGCCGCTGAAGTAGCCGGCCACGAAGCCCCGCGAATCGTCGTGGCCCGCTTCGTCCCGGACGATGCCGCCGGTGACCCGCCCCCGGTTCATGTGCACCGGGCGCTCGAACACCCCGTAGAGGTAGCCCGTGGTATGGCGCATGTAGTTGCGCCCGAGCTGACCGGAGGAGTTGGCGAGCCCGTCGGGGAAGCGGCTCGATTCGGAGTTGAGCAGCAGGCGGGTGGTCTCGAAAGCGTTGGCGGCGACGCAGACCAGGCGCGCGCGCTGGCGTTGCGTCTCGCCCGCTCCGTCGATGTAGACGACCTCGCGGACCCGGTCGCGTGCGTCGTGCTCGATGCGCACCGCCATCGCGTGCGTGCGGACCTCGCAGCGTCCCGACGACTCCGCCGCGGGAAGCTCGGAGTTCATGGTCGACCACTTCGCGCCGGAGCGGCACCCCTGCATGCAGAAGCCGATCTGGTCGCAGCCGTTTCGCCCCCCGTAGGGGGCGGAGTTGATGGCGGTCGGGTTGGGGTCGTAGTCCCGGTAGCCCATTCGCTTCGCCCCGAGGGCGAGGAGCTTGTACACGTTGTTGCCGGGATGCAGAGGGATGCCGTTGCGGCCGGTCACGCCGATCTTCTTCTCCGCGCGCACGTACCAAGGCTCGATCTCCTCGAAGGTGAAGGGCCAGTCGGCGAGGTTCGCCCCCTCCACCGCACCGTAGGTGCCGAGCGCCCGGAACTCGTGCGGCTGCACGCGGGGACACATGGCGGCCCAGTGCAGGGTGGAGCCGCCGTAGCCCTTGCACACCCAGGTCGGCGCCTCCGCGAAGTCCCGCGCCACCGGCGAGGATCCGGTCGCGTCCCGCTTGTCCTTCCAGGTGAAGCGCTCCCACATCTCCCACTCGTCGTTGACGAAGTCGCTCGTCTTGAAGCGCGGTCCCGCCTCGAGGAGGACGACGTCGATGCCCTGTCGGGTCAGCTCGTTGGCCAGCGTGCCGCCTCCCGCGCCCGAGCCCACGATCACTACCACGGAGTCGTCGTCGTGGTCGTAGGTGACGGCGGGGACGTCGCGCTCGATGCTGCGGACCAGCTTCTTCACCGCCGGCTTCCCCTGCCGCTCCGGCCCGAGCGGGCTCCGCGTTCTCTGCCGTTGCCGGCGCCGGCGCTGTCCTCCACGGCTCATTCGTCCGGCACCCAGGTCGCGTCGTCGAAGCCCCGCTTCACATAACCGCCGAGGTGGGAGGACGGCCCTTCGTAACCGAAACGGGCCCAGACGACGGGGTTGCGGTAGAGCGTGCGCACCGTCGCCCCCCGGATGTCGTTGAAGAAGTCCGAGCCCTCGATCTCCTTCAGGACCTCCACCTTGCGCTCGTCGGGGAGAGCGACGAAGGGCGCCTCCATCGCGGAGTCCAGCAACTCGACGCCCTCGACGATGAGGCCGAGGCGTTCGTCGTCCGCCGCGCCCTCGATCGCGCGCACGACCTCGGCGTAGGGGGCGTCGTCGAGGGCGTCGTGCGGAAAGAGCTGCCGCGCCATCGCGACGAGGGTCGCGGTGCAGTGCGGGTCGAGCTTCTTCATGGCTTCCCCGCCGGATCCGGCTCCGGCCCGCGGCGGGCGTCGTTCGTCCCGCGCTCCTCTCGCGGCCCCGCCCCGGTTGCGGCCGGACACGCGCCGTCGCCTCATCGCGCGATCCCGTAGCTCATCGCCATCAGCTCGATGGGGTGGAAGGGACCCTGACGGGGGGGCGCCGCGCTCCCCGCCACGGAGGGCATGCCGTGCGCGATCCGGTCCCCGGCGAGGGGGCACTCCGAGGCGAAGTGGCGGCGGCCGCTCTCGGCGGTCTGGCGCATCACCCGCTCGCCCACCTTCATGCTGGTGTCGAAGTTCTCCTCGAGGATGCCCCAGGTCCCCCCGTGGCCGGAGCAACCCTCGGTGATCATCACGTCGCATCCCGGGATCATCCGGAGCATCACCGCCGCCTTGGCGCCGGCCCCCTGGGCCCGGGCGTGGCACGCGAGGTGCAGCGCGACCCCTCCGTCCAGCGTCGCGAGCCCCTCAGCGAGCCCGTCGGTGCGCGCGAGCGCCACCACGTACTCGCAGATGTCGAAGGCGTTGGCGGCGAGGCGCTCGACCGCCTCGTCGCCGGCGAGGTACTGGGGCCAAGTCGTCTTCAGCATCAGGGCGCAGGAGGGGACGAGGGTGACGACGTCGTAGCCGTCGTCCATCCAGCGGCCGAGCTCCGTCGCGACGCGGCGGGCACGGCGGGTCACGTCTTCGATGTCGCCTTCCTCGAGCTGCGGCATCCCGCAGCACTCCGGGTAGGCGATCCCGGTCTCGACTCCGTTCTTCGCGAGCACCGCACGCGCCGCGAGTCCGATGCCCGGATTGTGGTACTCGACGAAGCAGGTGGCGTAGATGACGGCCTTGCGGCCCGCGGCGGGAGCGCCGGCGGCGGGCGCGGAACGCGCCGTCCGTGCCTGCCGGCGGAAAGTCGCGCGGTGCGCGCGGGGCAGCTCGCTGTCGCGGTGAATGCCGGCCGTCCACTGAAGGACCGGTCGCGTCACGGGATTGCCGGGGCGCGAGGCCCAGTTGACGATCGGAGCGACGGAAGTCATGAGCCGCCCGTTGCGGTCCGTTTTCCTGAGCTCCCTGAGCACGCGGCCGGTCCTGCCCGTGCGCGCTGCCTGCGCGCGGCTGCGCACCATGAGGCTCGGGAAGTCCACCGCGTACGCATGGGGCGGCGCATAGGGGCAGACCGGATAGCACATGTCGCACAGGGTGCAGGCGTCCGCGACCGGGGCGAAGCGTTCGACCGGGGCCGAGGCGATCCCGCCGGGCTCGCGGTCCGCGATGTCGAAGAGGCGGGGAAAGGAGTCGCAGAGCATCTCGCAGCGCCGGCAGGCGCTGCACACTTCCGCGACACGGCGCAGCTCCGCTTCGAGAGCCGTCCCGTCGAGGTACGAAGGGTCCCGCCAGTCGACCGCGGGTCGGTATCCTGCCCTGGTATCGCTCTCCGCCATGCGCGCGTTCCCGGTCCTCAGCCGCGGGGCTTGCCGGGTCCCCAGGTGTCGGACAGGGTGTAGCCGAGCGGGAAGGGGTCGCTCGGGTGCACGCCCAGCGTGTAGCGCCCGTATATCCAGGAGCGGCCCGAGATCTTCGGCAGGACCGCCGTGCGCTCGCCGGCGCGCGTGGTGCCCGCGATGCGCGAGCGGAAGCAGCCGCCGATGACGGAGCGCGAAGCGACCTCCTCGTCCACGCCCAGCTCCCCGCGCTCGTGCATGAGCGCCAGCCGGGCGGCGGTGCCGGTGCCGCAGGGCGAGCGGTCCACGCGGCCGGGGAAGATGATGTTGGCGTTGCGGACCTCGGACCCGGCGCCCGCCATGAACAGGGGGTACTCGACCCGGTCGAAGGCCGGGGTCTCGGGATGGCGCACCGCGATCTGCTCCCCCGCCGCCTCCAGAATGCGCATGCCGGTGTCGACGAGGTCGCGGGCCTCGTGCGCGGCGACTTCGAGGCCGAGCGCGGCGCCGTCGATGAGCGCGAAGTAGCAGCCGCCGAAGGCCACGTCCACCCGGATCGTTCCGAGGCCTTCGACTTCGAGAGGGTGGTCGAGGTGCTCGACGAAGCTCGGCGGCGCGTCGATCTCCACCCGCTCGACCTTGTTTCCCGTCCAGGTCGCCTTCGTCTCCACGATGCCGGCGGGCGTGTCGAGCCGGACCACGGGGCTCGGCCCGGTCGCCGCGACCATGCCGGTCTCGAGCAGGGCGGTGGTGACGCACATCGCGTTGGAGCCCGACATCGCGTGGGCGGCGTCCGGCTGGATCGGGATGAACCCCATGTCGGCGTCGTCCCGGCCGGGAGGCAGGAGCAGGTTGATGGTCATCTGGGCGGCACCGCGCGGCTCGTACAGGCAGCGCTTCAGGAGGGAGTCGTCGACCGAATTGATGTAGGTCATCTTGTCGGTCATGGTCGCGCCCGGGATCTCGGGGGCGCCGGAGACGATGACGCGGCCGACTTCGCCTTCGGCGTGCACGCCGAGGACCTCCATCTCGTGCTCGAGATGCATCCCGGTCGCCATGAGCCCTCCCCCTTGTTCGATCCGCCCCCCGACTCCTGAATAAGGAAAAGCCCCGGTCAAGTCAAATCGCGCCATTCCCTCGTCGGGTCCCGATGCGGGGATCCGTGCCGAGTTGAACCGATGGATGCCCGCTCGTCGGGGAGGGGCGGAAGGCGGCGTCGAGCGGGCTCTCGCTCTTCCGGCGAGGGCATGCCCGCCGGCAATGATGGGGACATGGATTCGCGGGCCGGGGCGCCCCCCGGGGATGGCCGGGGAGGGGTGCGCCGGGGTGACGAACGGACGGGGCCCCCGACCGGGGGGGAGCGATGGATCGAAAGATGCCCCCGGTCTATCGCTTCGCGGCGTAGTAGGAAACGCGGCGCTCCAGCGCGGCGAGCGCCTCCGAGAGCGTGAAGGCGAGCGCGAAGAGCACGGCGAGCACCGCCCAGAAGTGGCTCATCAGGAAGTTCGCGGAATAGAGCTCGAACAAGGCCCCGAAGCCGACGATCGAGATCAGGAGCTGGCCGATGAT
>CAYFYD010000113.1:0-10109 GCA_964347195.1 uncultured Ectothiorhodospiraceae bacterium | reverse complement strand
TCGCCTGATTCCAGTACTTCGAACCCCGCAACTCGACTTCTGAATGGTCCTGCCGATCCACCGGGGCCGGTTGACGCCAGACCCGGACGAGTCTCATGAAGTACCTGGCAATCGAACAACCGGTGGGCGTTCTCTTCGTGTCGGTTGCTCTCAGGCAAGGGTGATCCACTGATTTTCCGAGGTACGACACAGCGCGACGGTAGTGTGAACCGGCCCTGGTGTCGTGTCTCACGAGTACGCCCCCATGGCCGCGGGACCTCCTCGGCCCTTCAATGCGTGATGGTCATGGCAAACGAGCTCGAGCCCGGCCATGCAATGACGTCAGCCGGTTGGTGAGACAGGACACCAGGGAGAACCCGCAATGGACGAATCGCTCAACGTCTTCGGCGAGTCGCTGGAACTCTGCAACGAGGACCCCGTGACCGGCTTCTTTCGAGACGGCTGCTGCAACACGAGCCGGCAGGACGTGGGCTCGCACACGGTGTGCGTGGCGGTCACGGCGGAGTTCCTCGAGTTCTCGAAGGGGAGGGGGAACGACCTGTCGACCCCGGTGCCCGAGCTCGGGTTTCCCGGCCTCGAGCCCGGCGACCGGTGGTGCCTGTGTGCACCGCGCTGGGCGGAGGCGTACCACCACGGCGCGGCGCCCCGGGTCTACCTCCGACGTACCCACCGGCGGGCTCTCGACTACGTGCCGCTCGGGATCCTGCGCACCCATGCCGTCGACCTGAACTGAAGCGGGCCCGGACCCGCTCGCCGGGGTCCTCCAGGCCTCGCCGCATCGTTCCGGACCGGGCGCGCCGCGCGCCGGGGGCGGGACGGGTCCCGGGACCACCACTCCCGCCGCCGGCCGTTACGGGGATGGGGACGCGATGCCCCCTCCCCAATCGGAAGGCATCTTTCAATCCGCTTACCGGGAGCTTACACCTGACTTACAGCGGGCTCTCCATTCGTCACGCGAAGGGCAGACCGCCCTAAACTTCGATGTGATCGGCGCGACCGTTGGATCGATTCGACACAAACAGGAGGTGCACCAAATGATTCGAATAATGCTCATCGATCACCATCGGCTGGTTCGGACGGGCCTCAAGGCGCTTCTGTCGCAGGAGCGGGGCATGGAGGTGGTAGGCGAGAGTGCGCATCCGGACCGTGCGGTGGCCACCGCCCGGGAAGCCAACCCGGACGTGGTGTTGCTGAACGCCGAGCTGCCGGGGATGGGGGCCCTCGAGACGACGAGAAGGATGAGCCGTCTGGAACCGGCCCCGAAAGTCATCGCGCTCGGTGTGCAGATCGACGGGCCTTATCCGACTTGTCTGCTCGAGGTCGGGGCGCGGGGCTACCTTCCCAAGACCTGCAAGCGGGAGGAGCTCGTAGTGGCGATCCGCCAGGTTGCCCGCGGCGCCTACTACGTAGGGGGCGACGTCGCCCAGAACCTGGTCCTGAACAAGCTGCGCGACGCACCCACCCCCATGTCCCGGCTCACTCCCCGGGAGCTGGCAGTGATGGTAATGGTGAGCCAGGGACAGACGAGGGGGCAGATTTCGAGCGTCCTGGCTTTGAGTCCCAAGACGGTGAGCACCTACCGTACCCGCCTGCTCAGGAAGCTGGGTGCCCAGTCCGACGTCGAGCTGACTCTCCTCTCCCTCCGCTACGGCCTCATCGAGCCGTCAGTAGCATGACATGAACGTCGGACCCCCCGCGGGGAGGTCCGCTCCCGCATGCGCTCGATTGCGCGGGCGCGCATCTGGTATCGTCCCCGGCGTCGTCTCGCCAGCGCTGTCCGGGCGTGGAGCCTTCGTCCCCTTTCGACTCTCAGGCGTTCCTGTCCACTCTCACGAGAGGCCCGGGGGTCTACCGGATGCTCGACGCCGAGGGACGCGTGCTCTACGCCGGCAAGGCGCGCAGCCTGAGCAAGCGCGTCGCCAGCTATTTCAGGGCGCCGGCCCAGCTCGAGCCCAAGACCAGGGCGCTGATGGCGCAGTGCGCGTCGGTCGAGATCACCGCGACCCACACCGAGACCGAGGCGCTGCTGCTCGAGAACAACCTGATCAAGGAGCATCAGCCGCGCTACAACATCCTGCTGCGAGACGACAAGAGCTTTCCCTACATCCATGTGTCCACCGAGCAGAGCTTCCCCCGCCTCGCCTTTCATCGCGGACCGCGCAATCGGCCCGGACGCTACTTCGGGCCCTTCGCGAGCGCGGGGGCGACCCGGGAAACCCTGAATCTGCTGCAGAAGCTCTTCCAGGTCCGCCAGTGCGAGGACTCCTTCTTCAACAACCGATCCCGGCCCTGTCTCCAGTACCAGATCGAGCGCTGCACGGCGCCCTGCGTGGGCCTGGTGGAATCGGAACGGTACCGGGAGGACGTGCGCCATGTGACCATGTTCCTGGAGGGGAAGAGCGAGGAGATGATCGGAGAGCTCGTGACCCGGATGGAGTCGGCGTCGAGGCGCCTGGAGTTCGAGCTCGCCAGCCGCTACCGGGACCAGATCGCGAGCCTGCGGCGAGTGCAGGAGCGCCAGCACGTCACCGGCGCCCGGGGCGATGTCGACGTCGTGGCGTGCCGGGTCCGCGACGGCATCGCGGTGGTGCAGTTGACGGTCATCCGGAACGGGCAGAGCCTGGGCAGCCGCACGCTCCTGCCCCGACAGGCGGGAAACGCCGCCGAGAGCGATGTCCTGGACGCCTTCCTCTCGCAGTACTATCTCGCGCGCTCGGGCCGACAGAGCATTCCGGCCGAGATCCTGGTGAGCGAGCCCATCGATTCGTTCGACATGCTGTCGAGAGCGCTGAGCGAGCAGGCCGGTCGTCGCGTCACCCTGCGCCACCGGGTGCGAGGCGCGCGCGCGCGCTGGATGGAGATGACCCAGCGGAACGCGGAGCTCGCGGTGGCGCAGCGTCTGGCCGACGAGGCCAGTCTGCGGGCTCGCTTCGAGGCGTTGCAGGACGTGCTGGAGTTTGACGAGGTGCCCGGCCGGATCGAGTGTTTCGACATCAGCCACACTGCGGGGGAAGCCGCGGTGGCGTCCTGCGTGGTATTCGAGCCTTCCGGACCGCTCAAGTCCGAGTATCGGCGTTTCAACATTGCGGACATCGATCCCGGAGACGACTATGCCGCGCTCCGGGCCGCAGTGCGGCGTCGCTATACGCGCCTTCGACGCGAGGAGGCCAAGCTGCCGGACCTTCTGATGATCGACGGGGGCAGGGGACAGCTCTCCGGGGTGAGAGAGGTCCTCGCGGAGCTTCAGTTGGGGGAGGTCCCGGTCATGGCGGTGGCCAAGGGCAGCGCTCGCAAAGCGGGTCTCGAGAGCGTGTTCCTCGGGGCGGGGAAGAACGCGTTCGTTCTGCCCGGCACATCGCCGGCCCTCCATCTCGTCCAGCAGATCCGCGACGAGGCGCACCGCTTCGCGATCACGGGCCATCGCGCCCGCCGGCGGCGCGCCCGCAACACGTCGGTTCTGGAGCAGATTCCGGGTATCGGGGCCAAGCGGCGCCAGCGTCTGCTGCGCGAATTCGGGGGCCTGAGAGCGCTGTCACGGGCCGGGGTCGAGGATCTGACCAGAGTCAACGGGATAAGCCGGACCCTGGCCCGGTCGATCTACGACGCCTTTCGGGAAGGCCCGTGAACCTTCCCAACGCATTGACCCTGGCGAGAATCGTCCTGATTCCGGTCTTCGTGGTGGTGTTCTTCCTCCCGGTGGAGTGGGCGAGGGCCTTCACCGCGCTCGCCTTCGCAGCGGCGGCGTGCACCGACTGGCTGGACGGCTACCTCGCGCGACGCCTGAACCAGACGTCCCGCTTCGGTGCCTTTCTGGACCCGGTTGCCGACAAGCTCATGGTCTGCACGGCCCTCGTGCTCCTGGTGCAGGCCGATCCCAGGATGGGCCTCGCGGTGCCGGCCCTGGTGATCATCGGCCGGGAGATCGCAGTCTCCGCCCTGCGCGAGTTCATGGCGGAGATCGGACTGCGCACTGCGGTGGCGGTGGCCACCCTCGGAAAGGTCAAGACCATCGCCCAGATGTCCGCCCTGGTCCTCATGCTCTACCGGGAGCCCGTGTTCGGCCTCCCGGTATACGCGATCGGGCTCACGCTGCTCTATATCGCGGTGTTGTTGACGCTGTGGTCCATGGCGGCCTACCTCCGTGCCGCATGGCCGCAGTTGGGACCGTCCGCCGCCGCGGCTCCGCTTGACACCCCTCTGGCGCCCACTAGAATACACAGCGCCTCGGGCAGGGGCGAGTGATGCTCGGGTCGGCGGGAATAGCTCAGTTGGTAGAGCACAACCTTGCCAAGGTTGGGGTCGCGAGTTCGAGTCTCGTTTCCCGCTCCAGACAGCGCGATCCGTCGCCGAGGGACGCCTTCTTTCGCGGGCTGGGTGGCAGAGTGGTCATGCAGCGGCCTGCAAAGCCGTGGACGCCGGTTCGATTCCGACCCCAGCCTCCATCCGTTACCGCGAAGGGCGACGCGGGCCCGGGCGATTCCGGGCAGAAGAGTTCTCGTTGCATCAATGAGATAGCCGGAGCATCCGGCCGCCGGTGCGCCTTTGCATCCCCGGATCGGCTCTACTATGCTCAGGCTCGAGGCCCGGATGGCGGAACAGGTAGACGCAGCGGACTCGCTTGGGTCCCCGGCGGGGAAACCCGCCGGTGCAAAGGGGTCAAACTCGGGGAAGCCTCAACAGCAGGGCTGCCGGTAATCCCGAGCTAAGCCCCGGTGTCGTTTCGGCGGCACCGGGGAAAGTGTAGAGACTAGACGGCTCCTGCCTAAGTGCCCCGACGGCATAGGGCAAAGGGATAGTCCAGACCACAAATGCGACCGGCCCGAGGCCGGTGCAGTGGCGGAAGCCATAGTGGTACGTAAAATCCGCCGGCCGAGAGGCCGTGCCGGTTCGATCCCGGCTCCGGGCACCATCCTGGTCCTTCGCGCGAGCCGGGGAGGCCCCGACTTCCCGGCTCGACGGTGGGTTGCCGGCGAGAGGACATGCCGCCCGTTTCGTGGTGACATGACAATCACTTTACATAATATACATTATGCGCATAAGAACGGAGACCGGAACGCGCGCTCCGTCTCCCGGGATCGGTCACCGGGCCGGGAGCGGCACCCCCGTCTTCTCCTCGTTGGCGGGCGCGGCGAGACCGCCTCCCGGGACGGTCGTCTCCGCCGGGCCGGCGACCAGTGACGGGTAGATCCCGCCCGGGAGCGAGTGCGCGCCGGCGTCCCCGCCGGCTCTCTCTCAGCCGCGCTTCCGGTAGTGCTCGATGAGGATGGCGGCGACCTCGGGCCGGGTGAACTCGGGCGGTGGTGCGACGCCCCGGCTCAGCATTTCCCGGACCCTGGTCCCGGAGAGCAGGATGAAGTCCTCGGGATCATGGTCCGCCACCGAGCCCATCGCGACCACCCGATCGAGCTTCCGGGACCATGCGGTATGGTCGCCCCGGTAGATGTCGATCTCGAGCGCTCCCGCCGGGACTCTCTCGTCGAAGATGGTCTGGGCGTCGAAGGGGCCGTAGTAGTCCCCGACCCCGGCGTGGTCGCGGCCGACGATGAGGTGGGTGCAGCCTGCGTTCTGGCGGAAGATCGCGTGCA
The DNA here is from genome assembly GCA_964347195.1 of uncultured Ectothiorhodospiraceae bacterium. Taxonomy (GTDB): domain Bacteria; phylum Pseudomonadota; class Gammaproteobacteria; order HK1; family HK1; genus JAJEAD01. Next base: position 4,524 of record CAYFYD010000113.1, on the reverse strand, counting down.
GCACCGCTTCGCGCGGTCCCGCGTAGAGCATGTCGAACCCGTATCCGGCCACCATCACCGAGTTGGGAGGAAAGTAGAGCGCCACCATTCGCCGAACCGCCTCCTCCCGCACCGCGGCCGGGATGTCGCCCTCCTTGACCCGGCCGAGCAGCATGTGGATGAGCACGCCGTCCGCGCCGGTCGATTCCCGGGCCATCTTGCAGAGCACTTCATGGGCGCGGTGCATGGGATTGCGCGTCTGGAACGCGACCACCGTGCTCCAGCCCCGCTCGGCGATCTCCGCCCGGATGGAAGCCGCGGTTCGGAAGGTGCGCGGAAAGTCGTCCTCGAAGTAGCTGTGGTTGAGGACCTCGATGGGGCCGGCGACGAGGTGGCGGCCGAGCGCACGAAAGGTCCGCACCCCCGGATGGGCTTCGTCCCGGGTGCCGAACACGCTCTCGGTGATGAAGTCGAAGCGCCCGTCCTCCACCCGGGCGATGGACTCGACCTCCTGAATCGCGAGTACCGGGTGTCCGGGACGGTTGGGGTCTCGCAGCGCGATCCGCTCGGCTCGCCCGATCGCGTCCACATCCGCGTTCAGGTTCAGGATCGGGATGGGCCAGAACAGGCCCTTGGAGGTCTCCATGTCCCGCGCGACCCCGAGGGCGTCGCGCAGGTCCATGAACCCGTCCAGCGGACTGAAGTAGCCTGCTCCCAGCATCACGGCGTTGGCGGCGGCGGCCGAGTTGAGCAGCAAGGAAGGGAGCGCCTCCGCTTCCACCGTCAAGTCGCCTCGCCGGTCGCCCTCCTCCACATAGCGCGGATTGAGCGGGACCGAAGCGTGCGCTGCGATCATGTTCCCGGACCAGGCGCCTCGGGGGACGAAGGGGACGCGACACTAGCACAGCGCCGCCGCCGGGGCTCAGGGTCCGTTCCTGTCCGGCGGCGGGTGATTCAGAAGGCCGTTTCGGAGCGCATTGCGTCGTCTGCTTGTCTCTTCGGGCCTCATGAGTCTGTCCTCGACCGCACGGCAGGCCACTCCGCTCCCGCTGCCGGCACTCGGTCACGACAATACAGTGTTTCCGCGCCGGGGCTTCCGGGCGCGGCCATCGTTTCGACACTTCGAGTACAATCGAAGGATGTTCGAGGACGCTGCGATCCGCAGTCTCGGTGCCCTCGCCCACCCGCACCGCCTGCGCGCCTTCCGGCTCCTGCTCCGGGCGCATCCGGAGGGTTGCGCGGCGGGGGAGATCGCGACGGCGCTCGCCGTAGCCCCGTCCAGCCTGTCCTTCCATCTGGCGGCGCTCCAGGCCGCGGGCCTCGTGCGCTCGGAGCGCGACCGCCGGCGGGTGGTCTACCGCGCCGATCCGGGGGCCATGCGTGCCTTGATGCGCTATCTCACCCGGGACTGCTGCGGCGGCAACCCGGAAATCTGCGCTGATCTCATGCCGGCCGTCGCGGCTGCGGACCCGGGGCTTGCGGGCCACTCGGAGGATCGGGCCGAGTGAGCTCCGATGCGGGCTTCGGGCGCCGGATTGCGGCGGAGGGGATCGGGCCCGCGGCGCTGCTCGCCACCGTGGTGGGCTCGGGCATCATGGGCGAGAGTCTCGCGGGGGGCAACGAGGCAATCGCGCTCCTCGGCAACACCCTCCCCACCGGCGCGATACTCGTGGTGCTGATCATGGGTCTGGGACCGGTATCGGGGGCCCACTTCAATCCCGCGGTGACCCTGGCCTTTCTCGTGCGCCGGGAGATCGGGCTCGCGATGGCGGGAGCCTACGTCGCGGCTCAGGTCGCGGGCGGGCTGGCCGGCATGCTCGCCGCCCACGCCATGTTCGACCTGCCTCTGCTCCAGGTAGGCGCCAAGGCCAGAAGCGGAGCGGCCCAGTGGTTCTCCGAGTGGGTCGCGACTTTCGGCCTCGCCGGCACCATCTTCTGCGTGCTCCGCTTTCGGGCGGCCTCGGTCCCCTGGGCGGTGGGGCTTTACATCAGCGCCGCGTACTGGTTCACCGCATCCACCTCCTTCGCGAACCCCGCGGTCACGGTGGCCCGGAGCTGGACGGACACCTTCTCCGGCATCGCGCCGGCGCACGCCCCCGCCTTCATCCTCGCCCAACTCGCCGGGGCCCTGTGCGCGGCCCTTGCGTGCGGATGGCTGCTCGGGGGGAGCGGCGCGCTGCCCCGCTCCCGGCAGCGCGCCGCCGGGACGTCCGAGGGCGATCACCCGGAGTAGATGTGCTCCGGACCCGGATAGCTCCCGTCCCTCACCGCATCCACGAAGGCGTCGATCGCTTCGCGGGCGCTCCCCGCGCCGGCGAGAAAGTCCTTCGCGAACTTCGGGCGCTTTCCGGGGCTCACTCCCAGCACATCGTGGAGGACCAGGATCTGCCCGTCGGTGGCCGCGCCGGCGCCGATACCGATGACCGGGACGTCGACCGCCTCGGTGATCCGGCGTCCGACCTCCCCCGGAACGCACTCCACCAGGAGAAGGTCGGCCCCGGCGTCCTCGAGCTCGGAAGCCTGCTGAACGAGCTCCGCCGCCTGCGAGCGGCTGCGGCCCTGGACCCGGAACCCTCCCAGCTTGTGCACGGTCTGCGGCGTCAGCCCGAAGTGGGCACAGACGGGAATGCCGTTGCGCGACAACGCGGCGACGATGGGGGTCTGGGCACGGGAGAGCTCGAGCTTGACGCACTCGGCCAGTCCTTCCTGCATGAGGCGGGCGCTGTTGCGCAGCGCGGACTCTTCGCTGGGGTAGCTCATGAAGGGAAGGTCCGCCATCAGGAGTGCGCGGGTACGGGCGCGCGCGACGCTGCGGCAGTGGTAGATCACGTCTTCCAGGCGCACCGGCACCGTCGTGTCGTGACCCTGAATGACCATGCCGAGCGAGTCGCCCACGAGGAGCACGGCGACTCCGGCTTCGTCGAGCAGACGGGCGAACGTGGCGTCGTAAGCGGTCAGACATGCGAACTTGTCGCCCTCGGACTTCATCGTCCTCAGGCTCGAAGCGGTGACCGGGGGCTTCGGTGCGTCGGTTGCGGACATGGGGCTCGTCCTGTGAGGCAACTCGAAGTCTACCGGGATCCCGGATCCGGCGTACCGCTCGGTTCAGGGCGCGCCGGCAGCGGCGACTCCAGGGGCCGTAATCCCCTGGCCCGCAGATCCTGCCGAGCCCCGTGAGCTGCGGGCGTCGAGACGCCGGGGTGAGCGGGCGCCCGGACTCGGGAGGACACTGAAGGCAGAGTAGTGACATGGATCCCCGCTCACCACGGGAACGACGATGTAATGGCGGGGAATGGCGATGTAATGACCATGCAGCAGGAGGCCGGCAGGAAATGCGGGTTAGTATCCCGCCCGGACCTTGCGAGGGGGAAGGGGCCGGTGGGGAGAGTGATCGCGGTACAGGGAGCGGCAGGGGTGCGCGATGTCCCGGGCCTTTCCGGGCTCGAGGCCGAAGCGACGCTGCGCTTCGCGCACGGCGCGGCCGAGCTCCGGGAGGCGATTCGCGACGCCGAGATCCTGCTCGGCTGGGATTTCCGGGCGAAGGCGGTGCGGGAGGCGTGGCCGGGCGCCCGGCGCCTTCGGTGGATCCACTGGGGCGGGGCGGGAGTCGACGCCCTGCTCTTTCCCGAGCTGGTCGAGAGTCCGGTCAGGGTCACCAACGCGCGCGGGGTCTTCGACCGGGCGATGGCGGAGTACGTCCTCGGGCTGATCATCGCCTTCGCCAAGCATTTCCACGAGACCTGGTCGCTTCAGTCGGCGCGCCGGTGGCGGCACCGGCTCAGCGATACCGTCCATGGCAAGCGGGTGCTGATCGTCGGTGCCGGCAGCATCGGGCGCGCCATCGCGCGGCTCTGCGCCGGGGCCGGAATGCGGGTCGAGGGCGTCGGCCGCAGCGCCCGGAGTCCGGATCCCGACTTCGGTCGGGTCCACGCCTGCGGGTCTCTGGGCGCGGCGCTCCCGGAGGCGGACTTCGTGGTCGTCGTCGCGCCCCTCACACCGCAGACCCGGGGGCTCTTCTCGACCGAGCAGTTCCGGCTCATGAAGGCGTCGGCCCGCCTGCTGAACGTCGGGCGCGGGCCGATCGTCGACGAAGGCGCGCTCATCGAGGCCCTCGATGCGGGAGAGATCGCGGGCGCGGCCCTCGACGTGTTCGAGGAAGAGCCCCTGCCGGCCGAGAGTCCGCTCTGGGCGATGCCGAACGTGGTCGTCTCGCCCCACATGTCGGGGGACTTCAACGGCTACGCGGACGCGCTGGCCGCGGTGTTTCTCGGGAACTATCACCGCTACCTCGCAGGCGAGCGCCTCGTCAACGAGATCGACAAGAAGCTCGGCTTCGTGCCCGCCGACTCTCTGGACACCGGCTGAGCCCCGGGGGAGGATCCAGGGTCATTTCATGCTGCGTCTCGACCTGAGCCTCGGGACCGGCGGGATGGCGCCAATGGACGACTCGGGGCGCTCGGTGATGCGGAATGCCTGCAACTGAAGGGTAGGCAGGGCGAATGAGGGCGCACCGGGGGGTCACCAACGCCGTCCGCGCCAGCATGA
>CAYFYD010000112.1:0-10316 GCA_964347195.1 uncultured Ectothiorhodospiraceae bacterium | reverse complement strand
CCCGTTGTTGGCGCGCTACCCGCCGTCATTCCCGCGGAAGCGGGAATCCATTTCGGTCAACGAATCCCGGAACTCGCGGTGGGAACCATGTCGGAGTGGCTCGAGGGAGCACGCCCGTTCACCGTTCCGGGGTCGGCGTCCGCAGCAGGAGGTCGCTGAGAAATGCCGGCCGGAAAGGTCCGATGAAGGAGCCGCTGTGGCGCCCTTCGCAGGAGCGCATCGCGCGGGCCGACATCACCCGCTTCGGGCAGGCGGCGAGCGAGCGCCACGGCGTTCCCCCCGGCGACTACCGGCACCTGCACCGCTGGTCGATCGAGCACCCGGCCGAGTTCTGGGGCGAGGTGTGGGATTTCTCGGAAGTGGTGGCCGCGCACCGGGGCGAGCGGGTGCTCCGGGGCGCAGACCGCATGCCGGGTGCGCAGTGGTTCCCGGAGGCTCGCCTCAACTACGCGGAGAACCTGCTGCGGCGCCGGGACGAGGCGACCGCGCTCGTGTTTCGCGGCGAGGACCGGGTGCACGCCGAGCTCAGCTTCGGCGAGCTCTACGACTCGGTGTCGGCGCTCGCCCGGGCGCTTCGCACCGCCGGCATCCGGCCGGGAGACCGGGTGGCGGGATACCTGCCCAACATGCCCGAGGCGGTCATCGCGATGCTCGCGAGTGCGAGCATCGGTGCGCTGTGGTCCTCGTGCTCCCCGGACTTCGGCGTGCAGGGGGTCGTGGACCGCTTCGGCCAGATCGCGCCGCGCGTGCTCTTCGGCGTGGACGGCTACTTCTTCAACGGCAAACGGCACGACACTCTGTCCCGGTTGGCGGCGCTCGTCCCCCGGATCCCGTCCATCGAGCGCGTGATCGTCGTTCCCTACACTTCGCCCTCACCGGAGCTCGGCACCCTGCGGGGGGGCGTGCTCTGGGAGGACTTCGTTGCCTCCCATCCTCCCGGCCGGATCGCGTTCGAGCCGCTGCCCTTCGACCATCCGCTCTTCGTGATGTATTCCTCCGGCACCACCGGGCCGCCGAAGTGCATCGTGCACGGCCACGGCGGCACCCTGCTCCAGCACCTGAAGGAGCACCGCCTGCACAGCGATCTGCGGGCGGGCGACCGGCTCATGTACTTCACCACTTGCGGCTGGATGATGTGGAACTGGCTGGTGTCCGCGCTCGCTTCCGGCGTCACCCTGCTGCTCTACGACGGCTCGCCGGTCTGGCCCGACGCCGGTGCGCTCTTCGGCTTCGCCGAGGCGACGGGCATGACCCATTTCGGCACGTCGGCCAAGTACCTGGACGTGGTGCGCAAGTCGGGTCTCCGGCCCGCGGACCACTACGATCTGGGCGCGCTCGGGACCATGCTCTCCACCGGTTCCCCCCTCGCACCGGAGGGCTTCGACTTCGTGTACGAGTCGGTCAAAGCGGACCTCTGCCTCTCGTCCATCAGCGGCGGCACCGACATCATCTCCTGTTTCGTGCTCGGTAATCCCACCCTTCCCGTGTACCGCGGGGAGATCCAGTGCTTCGGTCTCGGCATGGACATCGCCGCCTACGACGAAGGCGGCCGGGCAGTGACGGGAGAGAAGGGCGAGCTCGTCTGTCGCCGTCCCTTTCCCTCGATGCCCATCGGGTTCTGGAACGACCCCGAAGGCAGCCGCTACCGGGCTGCCTACTTCGAGAAGTTCCCCGGCGTGTGGTGCCACGGGGACTACGTCGAGTGCACGCCGCGTGGCGGGATGGTGATCTACGGGCGTTCCGATGCGGTGCTGAACCCGGGTGGAGTGCGCATCGGCACCGCGGAGATCTACCGCCCGGTCGAGCAGCTCGACGAAGTGGTGGAAGGGCTGGTCGTCGCGCAGCGCCGGGACGGCGACAGCCGCATCGTGCTCTTCGTCGTGCTGGCACCCGGACTCGAGCTCGACGACGCGTTGCGCGAGCGGATCCGGGGACGGGTCCGCGCCCAGGCCAGTCCGCGTCACGTACCCGCGCGCATCGTGCAGGTGCCCGACATTCCGCGCACCCGGAGCGGCAAGATCGTCGAGCTGGCGGTGCGCAACGTCGTGCACGGCGAGCCCGTGAAGAACGAGGAAGCGCTCGCCAACCCGGAGACGCTCGCGCACTTCCGGGACCGGCCCGAACTCGAGACCTGAGCCCGGCCCGGGGCGCCCGGCCGAATCCGGGAGGTCTCGATCGCACCATGAAACACGGTTTGCCTCGGCCTCGCTGTCGACGTATCCGAAGGCCGAATCCAGGAGGTCCCCTCGTACCATGAAACGCTACGGTATCCGGGTGAAGCTGCCCCCCGGCGACACGATGGGCGGCGCCCACCTGCTCGGCGAGGACTGGGAGGGCCTGCGCTGGTACGACTCCGCCTCGGAGCGCGACCGGGCCTACGAGGAGATGCTCCTCCAGCCCGCCTGGTACCGGCGCGGCGACTCCCCCACCCAGGTCCTCACCAAGGTCGAGGAGGAGCGGGAATAGCCGGCGCCGCGTTTCGGCGCTTCGGGCTCAGCGGGGAGTGCGGGCGCGGTAGAAGCCGGGCCGCAGCTCGCCCTTGTCCAGCACTATCTGCATGGCGCGCCAGTTCTCGAGGAAGTGCTCCTGCGCCTCGCGGCCCAGCGCTTCCACCATCCGGGCCTTCAGGGGCCCCCGCATCTGCTCGTACTCCCGGCGGCAGAGGTCCCGGTAGGCGTGCCCGTCGTCCTCCATTGCGATCTCCACGAAGCCGGCGTCTCCGAGAAGGCGGCCGTGCGCCTCCAGCGTTTCCATCGCATAGGTGAGCCCCTCCATCTCGAACCAGTAGCGCATGTCGTCGCTGCAGGGGCCGTCGCCTCTCATCCAGTCGTAGCAGGTGAAGACGCCGCCCGGCTCGAGGACGCGGAACACCTCCCCGAACATGCCGGCCTTGTCCTCGACCTGGGTGAAGGCGCCGGAGCTGTAGACGACGCCGAAGGAGCCGGCGTCGAAGGGGAGGGGGCCCGCGTCCACCTGCCGGAACTCGATGCGTTCGTCGAGCCCGGCCGCGGCCGCGGCGGCGCGGGCGCGGGAGACGAGAGGTGCTTCCAGATCGATGCCCACCACCCGGGCGCCCATCTCGCCGGCCATGAGCAGGGCCGGGCCGCCGATGCCCGCGCCGATGTCGAGGACCCTCTCTCCCCGGAGCTCGAGGCCGGCGAGGACGCGGCGCACGATGCGCGGACCGTCGGGAATCATGAAGCCCCGGCCCCAGACGAGCTCCAGCATGTCGACCAGCGCGTCGTGGTACTCGTCCTGGTGCCCGGGGGGCTCGCTCAAGAGGCCGCCCTCTGCGTCGTTCCGTGCGTCCCGCGGGAAGCGGGGGCGGCGCTCTCGTCGCGGGGGAGGAGCACCAGCGCGTCCTCCGACCAGGAGACCCGGACCGGGGAGCCGCGTTCCAGCGAGCCCCGGTCCGCCGGGCCGGCGTCGGTGGCGGCAACCACCAGGGGCTCTTCCCGACCCGGCAGATCGACGTAGTAGTGGCTGCGGTCGCCGAGATAGGTGGCCGCGCGCATCGTTCCCCGCACGCCCTCGCGTCCGCCGCCGCGGTTCCCGGACAGCGCCAGCCTCTCGGGCCTGACGGCGACCACGATCGCTTCTCCCTCACGGACGAAGCTCGCGTCCGCGCAGGGGACGGCGATCCGGCCGAGGCCGGCCGTCTCGAGCTCGGCCTCTCCTGCCCTCACCCTGCTCACCGAGGCGTCGATGAAGTTCATCTGACCGATGAAGTCCGCGACCTCGACGTTGACCGGCCGCTTGTAGAGCTCCTTGGGCGAGGCGATCTGCAGGACCTTTCCTTCCGACATCACCGCGATCCGGTCCGAGAGGGTCATCGCCTCTTCCTGGTCGTGGGTGACGAAGATGAAGGTGATGCCGACGCTCTCCTGCAGCGCGCGCAGCTCGAGCTGCATGTCCGCGCGGAGCTTCTTGTCGAGCGCGCCGAGGGGGTCGTCGAGCAGCAGCACCTTGGGCCGCTTGATGAGGGCGCGGGCGAGCGCGACCCGCTGGCGCTGCCCGCCGGAGAGCTCGTGGGACCGGCGGGCGCCGAAACCCTGGAGCTTGACCATGTCGAGGGCCTCGGCGACGCGCGCCTCCATCTCGGACTTGTCGATCTTGTCGTAGCGCAAGCCGTAGGCGAGGTTCTTCGAGACCGTCAGGTGGGGAAAGATGGCGTAGCTCTGGAACACCATGTTGGTGGGCCGCCGATAGGGCGGCACCTGCGACATCGCCGCCCCTTCGATGAAGATCTCGCCGCGGCTCGGGCTCTCGAAGCCCGCGATCATCCGCAGCAGGGTGGTCTTGCCGCAGCCCGAAGCGCCGAGCAGCGAGAAGAACTCGCCGCTGCGGATGTCGACGCTGATGTCGTCGACCGCGCTCACCGGGCCGAAGTGCTTGGAGACCCCCTGGATGCTGATGTAGGCGTCGTCCGCGTTCATGGCCGCACTCCTTCGCTCACGCTCTCCTCCACTCCGTAGCGCCGCAGCCACAACGAGAAGCAGAGCACGATGAAGGAAACGAAAATGATGATCGAGCCGAGCGCCACCACCGGCGGCAGCCGGGCGGGAAAGCGCAGTTGGCTGTACATGAAGATCGGCAGGGTGGGGTCGGTGCCCGTCAGCATGAAGGCGATGATGAACTCGTCGAAGGAGATCGTGAAGCAGAGCAGCAGGCTCGCCACGACGCCGGGCAGGACCATGGGCAGGGTCACCCGCCAGAAGGTCGACCAGGCGTTGGCGCCGAGGTCCGCCGACGCCTCTTCCATCGCCCGGTCGAAGCCTTCGAAGCGCGGGATGAGGGTCGCGATCGCGAAGGGCGTGGTGATCAGGATGTGGCCCATGGTCACGGTATGGAGCGACAGGGTGACACCCATGCGCGAGAGCATGAGCAGGAGGGCGACGCCGAGCAGGATGCCCGGCACCACCAGGGGCAGCATGATCACGAAGACCAGGGACTTCTTTCCCGGGATGCGGTAGCGGGTCACCGCTTTCGCCCCGAAGATGCCGAGCGCGGTGGCCAGCACCGATGCGACCGCGCCCACCTTCAGGGAATTGACCAGCGATGCGAACATGGCGTCGTGGCCGATCATCTGCCGGTACCACTCGGTGGTGAAGCCCTTGAGCGGAAAGGCGAAGTAGATGCTGTCGTTGAAGGAGAAGAGGGGCAGGAAGAGCACCGGAATGTAGAGAAAGGCCAGATACCCGAGCGCGTAGACGTGCAGCGGCCGGTTGGGGCGCTGGATGTAGGAGATCTCGCTCATCTGCCGTACTCCGTGAAGCGGCGCGCCGTCCAGATGTAGAGCAGCGAGATGACCGCGATGATCACCATCACCGCGAGCGACAGCGCCGCCCCCATCGGCCAGTTGTTGACCCGTCCGAACTGCACCTGGATGAGGTTGGCGATCATCGCCCCGTCAGGGCCGCCCACCAGGGCCGGGGTCACGAAGTCGCCGACGGTGGGAATGAAGATCAACAGGGATGCCGCGATGATCCCGGGCAGGGAGAGAGGAAGGGTGACGCCGGTGAAGCGCTTGATCGGGCCGTCGCCGAGGTCGGTGGCCGCCTCCAGCAGGGAGCGGTCGATCTTCTCCAGGGACACGTAGATCGGCAGGATGGCGAATGCCGCCCACGCGTGGGTGAGGGTGATGACCACCGCGGTGGGGCTGTAGAGCAGGAACTCGAGCGGCTTCTCGATCCAGCCCATGCCCATGAATCCGGAATTGATGGCGCCGTTGTAGCCGAGGACGATCTTCCAGGCGAAGACCCGCAGCAGGTAGCTGCTCCAGAAGGGCAGCGTCATCAGGACGATCCACGCGATCTTGTGCCGGTGGACGTGGAAGGCGACGTAGTAGGCCATGGGATAGGCCAGCAGCACCGTTGCCACGGTGCAGGCGCCCGAGATCGCCAGCGACCGCGTCAGCAGGACACGGTACATGGGCTTGTCGAGGATCTCGTTGTAGTTGGTCAGGGAGGGGGTGGTATCGAACTCGAAGACGTGCTGAGTCCAGAAGCTCATCGCCACCAGGATGGCGAAGGGGATGCACATCCCCGCCAGCATGATGAGCAGGGTCGGGGAGAGCAGCGCGAGACCCCGCACCGGCTCGCTGCGCAGGAAGAGGGCGTAGAGGCGCCCGCGCAGGGAGTCGTAGGTATGTGGCATCAGGAACCCTTGCGCCGCGGCGACCCCTCCCGGGCCGCCGCGTTCGTTTGCGTCCCGCCGGGGTCAGAATCCGGCCTTGATCTGCTCGAACTCCGCGTTCATGCGACTCGTGAACTCCTCCGGCAGCGGAATCTGGAACTTTCCGGCATCGAGGAGCTCGCTCGGCGTGCGGCTCAGGCCCAGCTCCGCCAAGCGCTCGTCGCCCACTTCGTCGAATGCCTTGGCGTTGGAGTGGCCGTAGCCGAACTCGTCGATGATGTAGCGCCCGGTCTCCACGCTGATCAGCGAATCGATGATGTTGTGGGCGCGCTCCGGGTTCGGCGCGTCCTTGTGCATCACCGCCCCGCAGACCCAGGTCAGCGCCCCTTCCTTCGGATTGGCGAACTTGACGGGCACTTCCTGCTTCTTGAGCTCTACCGGCGAGCTGTTCCAGGTCATGGCCGCCACCAGCTCGCCCGAGGCCAGCGCCTGCTCGAGCGTGGTCATGTCGTCGGTGTACATCCGGATGAGCGGGCGCTGCTCGCGCAGCAGGGCGGCCACCTTCTGGAAGTTCTCCTCGGTGGTCATGTCGTTGAAGTCGACCCCCGCGGCGATCGTGGCGCACCACCAAGTGTCGCCGGCCGAAGCGATCACGCCGATCCGGCCCGCATAGCGCTCGTCCCAGAGCATGTGCCAGGACTCCTCGCCGCCCTGCAGGTCGAAGAGATCCTCGCGGTAAGTGACGGAGGTCTGTCCCCAGTCCATGGGTGCGAAGTAAACACCGTCTTCCTGAACCGCGCCCTCGAGGTTCGCCAGGGCCGGTATGACGTCCCCCCAGTTGGAGAGCTGGTCGAGGTCGAAGGGCCGGAACAGGCCCGAGGAGATCCAGCGCGGCAGGCCCGCATTGCAGGGATGGGCAACGTCGATGACGAAGCCGCCCATGAGCTTGGTCAGCGCTTCCTCGGTGCCTCCGAAGGAGGCGAAGTTGGGCGCTTCGCCGTGCATGTCGATGTACGGTGCGAACATCTCCGGGATGTCGTAGCCGCCCCACGTGAAGTAGGTGGCCTGATCGGCGGGTGCGGCCCGGGCGGGTCCGGACACCATGGGGGTCGCCACCATCGCGATGCCCGCCGCCGCCAGTACCTTGTGGAACTCGCGCCGGGACATCTCGCCGGCCTGCAGGCGTCCGGTGACCTCCTGGGGAGAGAGAGAGAGTCTGTCTTGCGCTTCATGATGCTTCTCCTTGGTCGAGGGTGAGGGTCTTCGAGATCGTCGTCAGGACATGTCGCCCGGCGTAGTATGACCGGAGCCGGACTCGTGCGTTCCCGCTCGCGCGGGACTGTCCCCAGCGCATCGTCGCTCGCGGGTTCCCGCCTGCGCGGGACTCCACGACCGATGACGAGTCACCGGCAATTCCCCGCGGGCGGGCAGTCGCCGAGGGCGGCAGCTCCCGGACCCGCGGACGATTCCGGTCTCGGCGGCAAGGGAACGGCGAAGGCGCTTCATCGCACCGTGTCGTCGATCCAGTGGCCGTCGGGGTCACCGGGGAACAGTCCCAGGTGCCGCCCGTGACTCTGGTAGCCCATCAGGCGGGGGATGGGCTCGGGAAAGCGCTTCACGAGATCGGGGGAATAGGTCAGGCAGTGGTTCACCTCCGGCTGCAGCCATCCGAGGCTGTAGGTGTTGATGAGCCCCGCCCGCGGGGCGCCGGAGCGGTTCGCGCCGCCGCCGTGCACCGTGCGGCCCATGTAGAAGAGCACCGAGCCCTTCGGCATGACCGCGTCGTGAACGTTCTCGTCGCTCACGGACTCGGAGTCTTCGAGCTCCAGGTGGTGACTTCCCAGGACCACGCGGGTGGCACCGTTGCGGGCGGTGAAGTCCGCAAGCGCCCACATCGCACTGATCTGGAGCTCCACCCCGGGAAGGCGCATCGGGTAGATGGTGTCGTCGCGGTGCAGCACCTGCTGCGTCTCTCCCGGCCAGATCTCGATCGCGGTGGTGCTGCCGACCTGGTAGCTGAGGCAGTGGTTCAGGAGAACGGCGTCCGCGATCTCCATGACCAGGGGATGGGCGATCAGCGCGGCGGAGCTCGGGGCGTGCGACAGCACGCAGGCCAGGCGCAGGGTGCGGTACCCGTTGAAGTCGTTCTCCGAAGCGCGCCCCTGCTCATCGAAGTGGGGGCGCAGCTCCCGCAGGACCGTGTCCGCCAGAGCCGCCGCGATCACCCCACGCACCACCGCCGCACCGTCCCGGTGCAGCGCGGCCAGCACCTCCGCCGCCGGCGTGCCGTTCTCGAAGCTCGCGAGGCTGCGCCCCCCCGAAGCGGACGGCGCCGGCTCGAGCCGCTGTGCTGCTGCGCTTGCTTCCGTCACGGTGTCATTTCCCGTGTAGTGCGGGACCCGCGCTTCGATGCGCGCGGGGAAGGGGCCGGCGATCGGCGGAAAGCATGGCGCGGAATGTCATGACGCCATGGGCGAGAGGGTTATGGAGTCTTCGTCCACCAAGCCAATACCGGCACGGGATATGAACAACGCTTGGTCAAATTGGCGGAGAAAATCCATCCCTACCAAGAAGGTACTGGATGGGGAGAGGGGAGCGACCCCAATGGTCTCCTTGTCGGCGAATGTCACCGCAACCAAGGCGGTAAATGTGTCGACTTTATCGCCGTTAGCCAGCACCAGGGTCTGAGTCCCTTGTAGCGGGAGCTGCAGGGCGATGGCTTGAACAATCGGGATCTGGATAAAGCCGCTGAACCCGGTATCGATCATCACCTCGTACTCCACGCCCGGCGCGGGATGCTTTACGCCACGGAGATGTACTTTCAGGCATGCATGGCCCGCATCGTCATAGTGCCCACGAAACAGAGGTTCCATCGCCCCATCCATAGCTTGAACTGAAAGCGCCGGGAGCCCCGACGCGGATTAGATGAAAGACACCGTGCGGGGCTTCCTTGCGAGCCGTTTGAAGCGCCTCCGCTGCGGACTTGCCGCGGTAACACTCTTCCCCCAGTACGTCGATCGCCACGAATTCTCCCGTATGGTCGGCTTCCATTTCTGTCTGATACTTCTGCTCGTAGATGGCCTCGGCCGCATCGGCGATCCTTTTGGGCGTTGCCAAGTTCGTCTGCTCAGTGGTCATTGCTTCTTCCTCCTCGAATAGCCCTGGAAGCACTTCCACGTCACGGGCCTGGAAGGCCAAGGGAGGATGTACACCACCCCTCCCACTCAGCGTATGCCGCCAAGGGTAACGTCTACACTACACCTTGGGAGGAGGCGATTGAACCCTTGGGGGTTGCCGCTACGCTTTCCGGGGGGACTTTCAAACCAGGACCTGCTCACATCTCTGTCGTCACCGTGTTGTCAGCTAATTAAATCAAGGAGTTAGCAAGCGATCGCGCCGACTCGTCGCGAAGCCGATGCTCCTTCGATGCCCACGCCCCCCACCTCGCTCTTCCCGCCTTCGGTCCCGCCCGGGCTCAGCGCTCCAGCAGGCGCGGCATCAGCTCCACCAGGTTGCAGGGGTGGGTCCGGTAGTCGAGCTGGGCGGCGATGATGCGGTCCCAGGCGGTGCGGCAGGCACCGGAGGAGCCCGGCAGGCAGAAGACGTAGGTGCCGTTGGCGACCCCGGCGAGCGCGCGCGACTGCAAGGTGGAGGTCTCGATCTCCTCGTAGGAGAGCGCCCGGAAGGTCTCGCCGAAGCCCTCGATCGTCTTGTCGAGCAGGGGTGCGACCGCTTCCGGGGTGCCGTCGCGGCCGGTGACCCCCGTCCCTCCGGTGGAGATGACCACCTGCACCGGCGCCTCCGCGATCCAGTGGGCGACGAGCGCGCGGATCCGGTACACGTCGTCGGGCACGATGCGCTTCTCCGCGAGACGGTGCCCGGCCGCGCCGAGGCGCTGCACGAGGAGCGCCCCGGACTTGTCCGTTGCCTCGTTGCGGGTGTCGGACACGGTGAGCACCGCGATGTTCAGGGGGATGAATTCACGTGCGTCGGCCATTGTTCACTCTCCGGGAATCTCGTCGTGCTCGAAGGGCAGAAGGATCGACTCCGGTCGCGGCACGGCGTCGTCGAAGCAGCGGTCGGCGGCCTCCTTGACGGTGGGTCGTATCTCCTCGACAGAGTCCCCCCGGCAGGGCTCTTCAAAAGTCGGCTTGACGGCTTCGGACTCCGAGCTTCGGGAT